>JAYWDM010000062.1:0-7795 GCA_043779885.1 Betaproteobacteria bacterium
GCCACCAACGCGCTGATCCAGCGCAAAGGCGGCAAGACCGCACTGCTGGTTACGCGCGGATTCCGCGACGTTCTTGAAATGGGACGTGAAAGCCGGTTCGATATCTACGACATCAACCTCGAGTTGCCCGCCGCGCTGGTGCCGCGCAAGCAGGTGTTCGAGATAGAGGAGCGCATCGATCACACCGGCAAGGTCACCGTGCCGCTCGCGATTGCGCAGGCCGGCGAGATCATCGGTGAAATTAAAAGACAGGGCGTCGACGCGGTCGCCATCTGCCTCTTGCACGCATTCAGAAACCCGCAGCATGAGCGCGCCCTCGCAGCATTGATCGGGCGGGAGTTGCCGCGGGTTCCCATTTCGCTGTCGTCCGACGTCATGCCCGATATCCGCGAGTATGAACGCGCGAGCACGACCGCCGCCAACGCCTACGTGCAGCCGGCGATACGCGGTTACCTCGATCGTCTCGCGGCCGGGCTCAAGGGCGAAGGGATTGCGGCGCCGTTGTCGATCATGACTTCCGACGGTGGCATTGTCAGCTGTGAGACCGCCAACCGCTATCCGGTGCGCCTGATCGAATCGGGGCCCGCGGGCGGTGCGATGGCCTCAGCGTTTTATGCGGCGGCCGCCGGCATGGAAAAAGTGATCGCGCTCGACATGGGCGGGACCACCGCCAAGGTCTGCGTGATAGACGACGGAAAACCCGAGCAGTCGACGGAGTTCGAAGTCGACCGTGTGTTCCGGTTTGCCAAAGGCAGCGGCCTGCCGCTCAAGATCCCGGTCATCGAAATGATAGAAATCGGCGCGGGCGGCGGCAGCATCGCGGGCGTGAGCAAGTTGGGCCTGCTCAAGGTCGGCCCCGGCAGCGCGGGCTCCGATCCCGGCCCTGCATGTTACGGGCTCGGCGGAGATGCGCCGACGGTGACCGACGCCGATCTATTCCTCGGCTACCTCGATCCCGAATACTTCCTCGGCGGCGAGATGCCGCTTGACCGCAAAGCGGCCGCGCGCGCGATCGACGAGCACGCGGCAAAACCGCTGGGCGTATCCGTTTTGCGCGCCGCGTGGGGCGTGCACGAGATCGTCAACGAGAACATGGCGCGCGCGGCGAAGGTGCATTGCCTCGAGCGCGGCAAGGACCCGCGCGAATACACGTTGATCGCGTATGGTGGCGCCGGGCCGGTGCATGCCTACCGCGTCGCGAAAATTCTGGGCATCAGGACGATTTTTTATCCCCTGCGCGCCGGCGTGATGTCGGCGTTCGGCTTCCTGGTCACGGCACCGTCGTTCGAAATGATCCGCGCCGATCTCGCGCCGGTCGAATCCGCCGATGCGGCACGCATCAACGCGTTTCTGCGTGAAATGGAGACAGCGGGCAAAGAACTGGTTGCGACCTGCGGAGTAGCGAAGTCGAAGCTCAGCACCGTTATCGAGGCGAACATGCGCTTTGCAGGGCAGAGTTTCGAGCTGTCCGTGCCGATTAAAGGCGCGCTCGGCAAGCACGAACTCGCAAGGGCCAGGGAGCGGTTCTTCGATTTGTACAAAGCGCGCTACCATCGCCTGAACCGCGACGTGGCGGTCGAGATCGTGAGCTGGCGGGTCATCGTCAAGGGACCGGCGCCGAAAGTGAAGATGGATACGGCACACAAGCCGGCCGGCGGCGCCAGGGTCAATGCCATAAAGGGACATCGCAAAGTATTCATGCCCGAGGCAGGCGCATTCGTGAATTGCCCGATCTACGACCGCTACGCGCTAAGCGCGGGCGCGCGGTTCAAGGGGCCCGCCGTCATCGAGGAGCACGAGTCCACCGTCGTGCTGGGCCCCGATGCCGCGATCGAAGTCGATCAGTTTTGCAATCTGCGCGTGAGGCTCGCCGGCGGCAAGTCCAAAGCGCGTCGCGTCCGTTAAGCCGGGCTGTTATCGAACTGCCGGTTTTCGAGCGGCCGGTTTTCGAACGGTGTTAAGTTCGAACAGCCTTAAAGCGGCCGAACCGCCTTTAGGCGCGAGTGGATGTCGTGCCGCAGCGCCGAGAATTCAGGCAGCGTGCGGTGCGACTCGCTGCGCGGCCGCGTGAAAGGTATATTCATGTCCGCCAGGATGCGCCCGGGCCGCGGCGTCATGATCAGCACGCGGTCCGACAGGTAGATCGCTTCCTCGATGCTGTGTGTGACGAACAGCACGGTCTTGCGCGCGGCGGCCCACACGCGCAGCAACTCGTCCTGCATGTCTTCGCGCGTCTGCGCATCCAGCGCGCCGAACGGCTCGTCCATCAGCAACACCGCGGGATCAATGGCGAGCGCGCGCGCAATGCCCACGCGCTGCTGCATGCCGCCGGAAAGCTCGTGCGGATACTTGCGTTCGAATCCCGTGAGACCCACGAGTTCGACCAGGCGCTGTGCCACGCTGTGACGTTCGTTTTTAGAGACACCCTTGATTTCCATCCCGAACTCGATGTTGCCGCGCACCGTGCGCCACGGGAAGAGGTTGAACGACTGGAAGACGAATCCGCGCTCCTGCGTCGGCCGCTCGATCGGCCGGCCGTCCATCAGCAGCGTGCCGCTGTCGGCTTTGGTGAGGCCGTCGAGTATGCGCAGCAGCGTGCTCTTGCCGCATCCGCTCGGGCCCAGGATGCTGACGAACTCGGAGTCGGTCACCTTGAGCGAGACGTTATCGAGCGCAACCACGTCGCCGTCGCGGCTCGGGTAGGCCTTGCACAGATTGTGCGCTTCGATACTCGCCATCAAGTCAACCGAGTTCTTTCAGTGCCTGCGCGACGATGGTGAGATCCATCGCCGCCTTCAGGTCGATTGGTTTGTCCTCGATGGCTTTCGCCGCGCGGTAGTACGGCAGCAGTTTCTCGAGGTTGGACACGCGAAACGCATTGTCCGCCGGCCACACGCCGATTTCGCGCGCGAGCGTGTTCCAGTGCGCACGCATCTCCGCTTCCGGCATGGTGTCTTTATCCTTCAGCGTCGCGTATTTGATGAACGACGTTTTGTAATACGCGAAGTCGGCGGTTGCCTTGCGGCTCGCGATAATGACGCCTTTCATGAAGGTGACGGCCTTCTTCCGGTTGGCGGGGTCCTTGAGCCATTCGCCGCGCGCGAATACGACCTCGTTGACCCACGGATCGTATTCCTTGTGCGGCACCAGCAGCACCTTGTAGTTGCCGCTTTTCTGAATTTCCGGCACCTGGTCGAAATGCACCTGCGTCGCCTGAACCCGCTTGCTCAGCAACGCGCGCAGGCGCGTTCCGCTGCCGCCGACGTCCGCCCACTTCACCTTGGCCAGATCGCCGCCATTCTTGAGCAAGCCGCCGATGGTCATGACCTGCGTGATATCGCCCTGCGAATTAATGCCGACAGTCACATCCGGTTTTTCCAGGTCCTTCCAGGTCTGGATAACGTCGGTATTGACGACGACGACCAGGGTCGTGTGCAGGTAGTGGTTGCCGAAGATCACCAGGTCATTGCCAGCCTGGCGGCTGCGCAGCAGCAGGATCGGTTCGGATATGCCGATGTCGCCGGTGCCGCCCGAGACGGTTTGCATCGCGTCGCGCATGCGCTGGAAGCGCTGCATTTCCACCTGCAGGCCGAGCTTCGGACATTCGTCGAGGATGCCGTAGGTCGGCGGGCAATGGATGCCGAGCACGAACCCCAGGTTGATGCATTTCAATGAGTCGGCCGCGCGGGCGACCGCCGGAAATCCGGCGGCACCCGCGACCAGGGGGGCACCGGCGATCAAGCGCATGGCAGCGCGTCTGGTCATCTTTTGCGTGGACATCGATCTTCCTCCGTTGATTGTGCGATTCAATTAGACAGTTGCTGGCGCTCTTCATACCACGGCGCGGTCCAGCGCCCGATCCACTTCAGCGCTTCGTTCAGCGCGACGCCGACCAGCATGATGGTGAGCAGCGCGCCCAGCAGCGAGACGGTAGAGATTTCCACCCCCGCGTTGTAGACGACGCCGCCGAAGCCCACGATCACGTACATCTCGGCAATCACCATGGCGCGGATCGCATGCGAGAGCCCGATGCGCATTCCCGTCAGGATATAAGGATACAGCGCCGGCAGCATGACTTTGAAAAATGTCTGCGTGCGGGACGCTGCAAACGCGCTTGCCGTTTGCAGCAGTTCAGGACTCACGCTGCGCGCGCCGTGGTAGGTCACCAGCAGCACGTACCAGACCGCGGCCGTGAATACGATGGCAACGCGGAACATGAGGCCGAAGCCGAACGTGATGATGAAGAGCGGCACCAGCGAAGCTATTGACGTGACGAACGCCATGCTCACCCACGGCTGCAGCAGCCCGTCGAGCAGCGCGGAGCGCCCCATCATGATGCCGAGCGTGACGCCCACGACGCAGCCGAGCAGGTAGCCGAGCAGGAGCTGCCGCAAACTGCCCGCGAGCTCGACGAACAAGTGATAGTCGCGTACGGTCGCGGGAAAGCCCGCGATGACCGCGGAGAAAGGCGCGAACAGCGCATCGCCGAGCATGCGCCCGATAATTTCCCAGACCAGCGCGAAGACCGCGATGCCGGCAAGGCGCAACGCCCAGGTTTTCCCGCTGCTCATGCCGTGCTTTCGTGGTGCCAGGGGATGACGAAGCGCTCGGCGAGGCGCATCCCTTCCTGGCACGCGAGGCCGAACAGGCTGACGATGAGGATTACGGCGAACGTCGAGGCCGTATCGAACGCGTTGCTGCTCGTCTTGAGCATTTGCCCGAGGTAGACCGCGGAGAAGAAGAGCTCTGCGGTAATCATGGCGTTGACCGCGCGGCCGATGCCGACGCGCAGCCCGGTGAAAATAAACGGCGACGCAGCCGGAATCACCACTTTGCGGTACAGCGCGAAGCCCCGGACCTCGAGTGCGCGCGCGGCGTCGATGAGGCCGCGGTCGATGTTGCGCACGCCCTGCAGCACGTTGATGAGGATTTCGAAAAAGCACATGGCGAACACCAGCGCGACGCGCGCCTCGAAGTAAAGACCGAACCAGATCACGAAGAAGGGCACGAACGCGACCGGCGGTATCGCATAGACCGCGTTCAATATCGGCTCGATCGCGGTGGCGATCGCCGTGCTGCGCCCGACCACGATGCCGACGGGTATGGCCAGGAGCGCTGCGAGCAGATAGCCGGCGAGCATGTGCTGGACGGAGCCGAGCAGCGCAGTGGCGAGCGAGCCATCGCTCGTCATCGCCACCAGGCGGCCGAGCACCGCGCTCGGCGGCGCGAACAACGCCTTGGGTAATACGCGCGCGAGCGCCTCCCACACGCAAAGCCCGAGTACGATGGAGACCGGATAGAGCACCAGCGGCCGGGTGAGCGAAATTCGCATCGCGCCGGTGGGCCTAGACGCGGATCGTGCGCAACGGGCCGCGGCTAAATCGGAATTTCGACATCAAGCAAAGGCGCGTGTTGCTGCGCGCCATACACGTCGGTGTCGCCGACCGCACCGGACGCGATGCGGCGTTCTATCGTCGCCTTGTACGCGTGGGCCGGCGGAAACTCGGTGAACACGACGGACGCCACCGGCACGCGATAGAGTTTCGCGATCAGCTCCGGGCAGATCACGCCGGTCTTGCGAACCTTCTCGAAGGTCGCCGCGTCCTCGAACATGATGTCGAGCGTCAGCTCGTAAGGACCGGCGTTCTTGCTTTTGCACGCTTTCGCGATGTCCTTCAACTTGGGCATGGTCCCTCACACGGTTGAATATTCAATCGGGAACATCTGGCAGGGATCGTCGGGTTCGACGACATGACGCAGCGAGAATTCATATACGGGGCCGCGCTCGATGTCGCTTGGTGAGAACGGAAACCCCATGTTGCCCTCCTTGCACAGGCGGCCGGGAAAATCGGTGTGCAGAAGAGTCACGCGCATAACCGATATCACGGCGTTCGCGATGTCCTGCGTTTTGGCGACGGCTTCGGCAAGGATGCCGAGCTCGTGCGAAGTTTCTCCCGCCGACGGCTCCCATGCGTTCATCACGCCGTTCTTGCCGTAGAGCCGCACGACGAACTGGTAATCCTCAGGAGAAATGTTGAATGCGGCGACCTTGGTTGCCACGGATTCGCGAACGGTCTGCACGAAATCGTCGATCTGGCCGATCAGTCCGGGATCGCGCGTGCCCGCGAATGTGATCGCGCTGTAGCCGACTTTCTCGGCGCCCTCGAGCTTGATCGTGTACGGTTGCGGCAGCCATTGCATGCCGGACACACGCACCGCGCGCTCGGTGTGCGCCTTGATTTCGCATGCGCTCGTGTCGAGGATGCCGCCGGGCTCCTTGTGGATGACGGGGCTCGCGTTCTCGTGCAGGCACTGCACTGCGACCGAAAGCGGCGTGCAGCGCAGCTCCGGGTTCAGCGGTTCGACTTCGACGTAATCGCGCGCGACCGTTCCCATCAGGCAATCGTGTTTCTTCGGCAGCGCCGCGTTGCACGCGCACTCGAGCATCTTGCCGGAAAACCACGCCTGCGCGGGCGGCATGCCGTGATGCATCGCGAGCGCCGCCCATGGCGCCGGGTCGGTGCTGCGGCCGGCCAGTATCACCTGTGCGCCCGCGTCGAGGGCGGCGCGGTAGGGCTCCGGCCCCATCATGCCGACGATACGCTCCGCGCGGTCGATGACCGCGTCCGTCAACGGCGCGGCGGCGCCGAGCGCGTGCACCCGGTTCGCTTTCACGCGCTGCTTGAGCCAGGACTTTTTCTGCTCGGAATGTATCAACGCCAGCTTGAAGTGCAAATCGTGCTCGCGCGAAATTTCGTGCAGCAGCTCCGTGCACAATTGCAGATGCGGTTCGCCGCCGGCGCCGCCGCAGGTGCCTATCATCATCGGTATCCTGCTGGCGAGCGCACCGCGTACGAGCAGCGAGAGGTCACGCTTGATGGAGAGACGGTTTGTGAACGGTTTTCCGGAACCGAGATAGTGGGGTCCGGGATCAGAACTGCCGCCATCGACCCCGATCATATGCGGCTTGCGCGCGAGCCCCGCCTTAAGCGAACTTTCGGGGAAGCCGTAGCCGAGGATTCCGCTCGCCGAAACCATACGCACTTCGTCAGTTTTCAATGTGTTCCTCCAATAAGCGGACGACTCTGTATGCTCGTTGCGGGCGCGCGAGTCTTACGGCATTTTTATCATATATACACGTATAGGAAAAGACCTGCCATAGAAATGTTGCGCATTGTCGAGTTGTTGTCGGTTCCAGCCCCGCGCTACCGGTGCACGGAGGCAACACCGTTCTTCGACCGGCGGCGTGGAAGAGCCCCTGCTTGAGATCGACCGCGTCCCAGCGGAGGGTCACCAGTTCCGACACACGCAATCCGTTCCGATACCTGCTTCACGATCGGGACAGCTTCTTCGCAAAGCGCCTTGATGAATCGATCTGACCCATGCCGGACATGTTAAGATAAACACGTTGTTTCACGTGGTTCAGGCTTCACGTGGTTCAGCAATCCGCGGGTCAAAGAAACGACAGATAATTGGATTACATCACTGCGCATGGCGAATAACGCGCATTCCGGACGCGTACTGCGCATAGGCGCGGGTGCAAGCTACGCGGGCGACCGCATCGGGCCGGCCACCGAACTCGCCAGGCACGCGAAGCTTGATTATCTCGTCTATGAAACGCTGGCGGAGCGCACGATCGCGCTCGCGCAGCTTCAGCGGCTGAAGAATCCGGACGGCGGATACAACGAGCTCCTGGACGATCGGTTTTACGATGCGTTGCCGCATTGTCATAAAAACGGCACGCGCGTCGTGACGAACATGGGCGCGGCAAACCCCGTCGGCGCGGCGAAACGGA
>JAYWDM010000063.1:0-2660 GCA_043779885.1 Betaproteobacteria bacterium
AGTTCGACCACCGGCTTGGCTTCGATGCCGAATTTTTTCAGCAGCGCGAGGAACGCCGCCCAGTTGTTGCGTCCGTACGAGTAGTCGGGATTGATGCCGCCGACGGTGGCGAACTTGCCTTTCCAGTATTTGATCGCCAGCAGCGAACCCATCACCGCTTCGCACTCGTTGTCCGTGCTGCGGAATATGTAGCGCGGGTTGGACATGGTTTCCTTGACGCCGTCCTGCGTCGTGCCGTCCCAGAATATGGTCAGCGCTTTCATTTCCTCCGCCGCCGGCCCCAATGACAGGCTCACGCCGGAGGACACGATGCCCTGCACGCAGTCGACTTTGTCCTGCAGCACGAGCTTGCGGAAGCGCTCGATCGAGTCCTTGGGGTTGGTCTCCTCCTCGATGAGCAGTTCGACCTTGCGTCCCGCGATGCCGCCGGCGGCATTGATTTTTTCGACCGCCCACAAGGTGCCGCGCAGGCCGCACTCGCCTATCGTGCCGGCGATGCCCGCCTTCGGCGCGATGATGCCGATCCTGAGCGGACGCGCCTGCGCGATTGCCGGGAAACTCAGAAACGGCTGCGCCGCGGCCATTACGCCCGCGCCGCCCAGCGCCTTAAGTACGGTTCTGCGTGCTTTCTTCATGGTTCCTCCTTTGGTGATCGCGGATTGCGTGCATTTATTGCCGGCGCATCCTGACCGGCGTCAGGCCGGTTTCATGCTCGTATCGAGTTCGGCGCCCTGGTCCGCACGGAATTGCTCTTTGACGTGCCGGGTGTTGTAGCCGTTGAACAGATGCCCGAGCAGTCCGCGGTCAAGATCGCTGGTACCCATGGCCCAATCCGCAATCGGATAAGTGAGGTTCATATTGTGCACCATCATGATGTTCTGGCTGTGATGCGCGGCGTGGTGGCGGCGGATGGTGTTGATCAACGGGCAGTTGCGCACGAACCCGTTGTCGTGCACGTGGCAGCACAGGTGGAATATCTCGTAATTCAGGTAATAGGCCGGCGTGATCATCATCAGTACGTAACCCGCGTTCGACGACCAGGCGTAGCCCGCAACGAGCGCGCCCGGCAGCGTCAACAGCATGAAAATAAGCAGCGCATAGGGCGGAAACAGCACGATGCGCCACTCGCGGTTGCTGTCATAGGTCATCACCTGCGCGGTGAAATACTGGTGGTGCTGATGCGTGTGCCGGTGATAGACGGGCATCAGCACGCCGCCCAGTCCCCTGATCGGCCGGTGCATGGCGTTGGTATGCAGCCACCATTCGCTCAGGTTGTAGAACAGGAAAACCGGGATCACGACAAGCAGTTCCGCCGGCGTCGGATCGTGAATGCGGTACGCGCAATAGGCGATAACCGCGCCGCCCGGAATGAAAATCGACAGCAAGTGTCCCCAGCCGTTGTACCAGCCGGCGATTTGCGCCTTGTAGTCGGCGCGAAACGCCGCTTGTTTGGCGGTCATCATGAGCAGGCTCCTTTCATGCAATAAAAACAGCGTCCGACGGCGCTGCTTCTGATATATCAAGGGTATATTTGATTTTTAGCAAAACTGCTTTGGCGTGTCAATGCTGCACCGCGCAAGCGCGTCAGCGTTCCGCGCTGACAGTTGCGCGCGTGAACTCCTCGATGTAATCGAGCAATTTGTCCGACGCGGCGGCGGCGGCGGCCTCGTTTCCCGCGGCGATGGCGCGCGCCATGCCGGCGTGCAGACGGCCGGCAAGCGGCATATCCGCGACCTGCCGGTAGTGGATGAACCAGAAGCGCCGCGAAAGCGAGTGCAGCAACAGCATGGTGCTGGCCGCGAATTCGTTATGCGCAGTGAGCGAGCACAGTTCGTTGAATTCGCGATCGACGCGCATGAAGGTGACTTCGTCGTCGGTGCGCGCCGAGGTCTCGAATAATTTCGCCAGTTCGCGAAAACGCCCGCGCTCGGCGTCACTGCAGCGGCGGGCGGCGCTGCGCGCGATCAGGCGTTCCAGTTCGCGGCGCACTTCGAGCAGCCGCAGCTGGTTGCTGGGATTGACCGCGGAGACGATGATGCCGCGGCGGGGCAGGATGGTCACCAGGTGTTCGCGGGCAAGACGCTGCAGTGCTTCACGTATCGGCGTGCGGCCGATGCCGAGGTGCCGGGACAGTTCGCTTTCAGACACCGCGCGGCCCGGCGCCAGCCTGAGCGTTACGATCATTTCCTCGAGCTGGCCGTATGCCTTGTCCGTCAGGCTTTGCGCCGACTGCGTTACTGACGACGCAGCGACGGCGCGCTTTTTTGCTGCGGACTTGCGCATGATTTACAGGTGTTTGCGTTTTTCCACCAGCGCGACGAATTTCTCGTATTCCTTCTCGTCCACGCCGTAGCTGTGGGCGTCATCGGGAAACGCGCCGGCTTTGACTTCGGCGACGTACTCGGACAGGCCCTTGACGGCGACTTCCGTCAGATTGGCGTAGCGCTTGGTGAACTTGGGCTTGAAGTCCGTGAACACCCCCAGCAGGTCGTAGGAGAGCAGGATCTGTCCATCGGTCCCGGCGCCGGCGCCGATGCCGATGGTGGGGATTTCAAGCTGTTGCGAGATCACTTTGGCGATCGGTGCGGGCACGGCCTCGAATTCGAGCATGAAGCAGCCGGCGTCCTGGATCGCCAGCGCATCCTCGAGTATTTTCATCG
>JAYWDM010000064.1:0-2660 GCA_043779885.1 Betaproteobacteria bacterium
GCAGCGGCTGTTCGCCGACTCAGCGCCTGCGGCCGGGCCGGCCAACTATCTTCGCTTTCGCCTATCTCCCCGTTCCGCTGTTGCGCTCGCTGCCCGCGTAAAGCGCGCCGGCAAAGATTTCGTCGGCGATCAGCGCGAGCTCTACCTCATGGATGAACAGCCTGCTGAGGAAGCGCCTTACGAGCGGCTGTTGGGCGACGCGATGGCCGGCAACGGTGCGCTGTTCACCCGCGAGGACGCGGTTGAGGCTGCATGGGCGGTGGTCGACCCTGTGCTGACGAAGCTGCGCCCGTCCGTGTCCTACAAGCGCGGCAGCTGGGGACCCAAAGCCGCGGACGCCCTTATCGCAGCGGACGGCTGCTGGCATAACCCTCAGGATAAATGATGCCGCTGCCGATTGAAGACTACGCGCTGATCGGCGACTGCCATACCGCGGCACTGGTCGGCCGCGACGGCTCCATCGACTGGCTGTGCATACCGCGCTTTGATTCCGGCGCGTGCTTCGCCGCCCTGCTGGGCGAACCCCGGCACGGGCGCTGGCTGATCGCGCCGGCGGGGGATGTGCGCAGCGTCCGCCGCCGGTATCGCGACGGCACTCTGATACTGGAAACGGAATTCGAGACGGATGAAGGCGCCGTGCGGATCATCGACTGCATGCCGCTGTCGAACGAACGCTGGGATGTGCTGCGCATCGTCGAAGGCTTGCGCGGGCACGTAGCGATGCGCATGGAACTTGTCATCCGCTTCGACTACGGATCCATTGTGCCGTGGGTGCGGCGGCACGACGGCACGCTGCTCGCGACAGCGGGACCGGATACGCTGGAACTGCACACCCCGGTCGAAGTACGCGGCGAAAATATGAAAACGGTCGCCGAATTTCACATCGGCAAGGGCGAGCGCATTCCGTTCTCGCTTGACTACCGGCCTTCCCACGAAGCAACGCAGCAGGCCATCGATGCGGAGCAGACGCTTGCGGCGACCGAAAACGAGTGGCGCACGTGGTCCGGGCGCTGCGCCTATCAGGGGCGCTGGCGCGACGCCATGCTGCGCTCGCTGATCACGCTCAAAGCGCTGACCTACGCGCCGACCGGCGGGATAGTCGCTGCGCCCACGACGTCGCTGCCCGAGCAACCGGGCGGCGTGCGCAACTGGGATTACCGTTACTGCTGGCTGCGCGACGCCACGTTCACGTTGAACGCACTGCTGCTTGCCGGCTACCACGAAGAAGCCATCGCCTGGCGCGAGTGGCTGCTGCGCGCGGCAGCGGGCAGCCCCGAAGATTTGCAGGTGCTCTACAGCGTCACCGGCGAGCGGCGTCTCGATGAACGCGAGATCGACTGGCTGCCCGGTTATGGCGGCGCCGCACCGGTGCGCGTGGGCAATGCGGCATCGGAACAGTTTCAGCTCGATGTTTACGGTGAGGTCATGGACACTTTGCATCTGGCGCGAGCTGCGGGCCTGGAACCAGAGCCCCATGCGTGGCAAATCCAGCTGGCCTTGATGAAGTTCCTGGAGACGCACTGGCGGCAGCCGGACGAAGGCATCTGGGAAATTCGCGGGCCGCGCCGGCAATTCACTCACTCCCAGGTAATGGCGTGGGTGGCTTTCGACCGGGCGATCAAGGACGCTGAGCGCTATGCGCTGGATGGCCCGGTCGAGCGCTGGCGGCAGGCGCGCAGCGCGATACACGCGCAAGTCTGCGCATCGGGCTTTGATGCGCGGCGCAATACTTTCGTGCAGTCCTACGGCTCGCCGCACCTCGATGCAAGCCTGCTCCTGATCCCGCAGGTCGGCTTCCTGCCGCCCGACGATACGCGCGTGCGCGGCACGGTGGAAGCGATCGAACGCGAACTTGTCGTCGATGGGCTGGTGCTGCGCTATTCGACTGCGAGCAATGTCGATGCGCTGCCGCCCGGCGAAGGCGCGTTTCTGCCCTGTTCATTCTGGCTTGCCGACAGCCTGGTGCTGACCGGACGCCGCCGCGAAGGCGAGGCGCTGTTCGAGCGCTTGTTGGCGTTGAGCAACGACGTTGGACTGCTGGCGGAGGAATACGATGCGCGCGGCCGGCACATGCGCGGAAACTTTCCACAGGCGTTGACGCACATGGCGCTGATCAACACCGCGCGGTTGCTGTCGATTACCGATGAACAGGCCAAACGCGCCGGCGCGCAAGGCGAGCGGCCCGCCGCTGCGACGCCAGCATCATGAAGCGGCGAATGAACACTTGCATGGGAATTCCGGTTCTCGATACCGGCGGCAGCCACGTCAATTGCAGCGGGACCGGTCAGCAAAGTCCCGTCACGTTCAAATCCGCGCCGACGCCGACCCCGGACGGCAGGGTGCGGAATATCCGGAAAATCACCAGCACCGGAACCAGGGATCCCGCAGCGCGGGACGTTCTTTACGTCGAAGCGCTGGCGGCGCCGGATACCATCAACACCCTGCCCGAGAAGACACCGCTTGCGTTCGCCGGACATGGCGAAATAAACATTGTATTGCCGGCTGATGAAGGCTATGCGGAAGTGGTGATCGCGGAATTCACGCGCGAGGGCGTCAACGATGAAGCGCTTGCCCCCACCCCAGACCCTCCCCCGCGCATTTCATGCGCAGGGGAGGGAGTCCAAGTGCGGCGCTTTGTTCCACGGTCCCTTCCCCTGCGA
>JAYWDM010000065.1:0-2658 GCA_043779885.1 Betaproteobacteria bacterium
GTAGCCCGGAGTCATAAGTGGAATCTATTAAAGGACTTTGGCGCCGCGCAATCCGGCGATGTCGGCATCGCTATAGCCGAGATCGCGCAGGATTTCATCGTTGTGCTCGCCCGCCGCGCCCGCCGTGCGCTTCATGCGCGCGGGCGTGCGCGACAGCTTTATGGCCGGGCCGACCAGCGTCACGGCCCCACCGCCGGGATTGGGCACCGGCACCGCCATGCCGAGATGCCGCACCTGCTCATCCGCGAATACCTGGTCCATTTTGTAGATTGGCCCGCAAGGCACCCCGGCACTCGCCAGCAATTCGATCAGTGCCGGCGAAGTGTAGCGTCGGGTATGCCGGGTAATTGCCTCGTTCAGCGCGACGCGATTCTTCGAGCGCAGCTTCGCATTCTTGTAGTCCGGATGCTTCGCGAGGGCAGGATCGCCAAATGCTTCGGCCATTCTCGCGAAAATCGGATTGCCTGAGGCCGCGATGTTCACGTAGCCATCGGCTGTCGGATACACGCTGGTCGGCATCGAGGTCGGATGGTCGTTGCCCGCCTGGCCCGGCACCTCGCCCTCGACCAGCCAGCGCGCGGCCTGGAAATCCATCATCGCGATCATCGACGAGAGCAGCGAACTCTGCACCCACTGGCCTTTGCCGGAACGGCTGCGTTCCTGCAGCGCGATCATGATCCCAAGCGCGGCGAACAATCCGGCGCTCAGGTCCGCAACCGGAATGCCGGCGCGCACCGGTCCCTGCCCCGGCAAGCCCGTCACCCACATCAAGCCACCCATGCCCTGCGCGACCTGGTCGAACCCGGCGCGATCGCGGTAAGGCCCGTCCTGTCCGAATCCGGAAATGCTGGCGTAGATCAGCTTCGGGTTTTCGGCAGCGAGCGTTTCGTAGTCGATGCCTAGTTTGTGCTTCACGTCGGGACGGTAGTTTTCCACCAGCACGTCGGCGGTTTTCGCCAGGCGCTTGAGCACTTCCACCCCGCGCGGATCCTTCAGGTTCAGCGTGAGCGAGCGCTTGTTGCGATGCAGATTCTGGAAGTCCGAGCCCTGGCGCTCGCCCAGCATGTCCTCGCTATTCGGCATCTCGATCTTGATGACGTCCGCGCCCCAGTCGGCGAACTGCCTGGCGCAGGTCGGTCCGGCGCGCACTCGCGTCAGGTCGATAACGCGAAGATGGCCTAGTGCGTCCATCTTCCGGGCACGAGGTGCGAGGCACGAGGCAAGAGGCTCGAGGCGCTAGGCACTGGGCGCGAGGCGTTAATGAGATTGGAATGCATTTTTCACCTAGCGCCTAGAGCCTCGTGCCTCGCGCCTTCTTTTCCTGGCCAGCGGCCGGCCTCAACCTGATGGAAGAAATCTTCCAGCAGGCGGTTGAACAGCGCGGGGTCTTCGAGGTTGGTCATGTGTCCGCTCTTCGGTAGCACGACGAGCCCCGCCGTTGGAATGTTGCGCTTCATCAGCACGGAAGGTTCCAGCACGGCATCGTCTTCGTCGCCGGCTACGATCAGCGTCGGCGCCGTGATGCGCGCCATGTCGGCGGTAAGGTCGTACAGTGACGGCCGCCGCGCCTGGTAGCCGAGCATGGTATTGGCCGAACCCTGCGCGGAATGTTCGGAGAACTGACGGATGAACTCGGCAAACCCGCGTGGATCCTTTTCCTTGAGCTGCAGGCGCGACGGACCGTGACCGTAGGTGGCCGCGACGTGTGCCATGCCCTGATCGAGCATCGACTTTGCCAGCTCCCGTGATTGCGCCTGGAATTGCACATACTGCGACGGATGCGCACCGTAGCCGCACCCCGCGACGACCAGCGACAGGGCGCGCGGCGAGTAGGCCATGCCGAAATGGAGCGTGGCAAACCCGCCCATGGAGTTGCCGACGATATGCGCGCGCCGGAGCCCGAGCGCATCGAGCACGCCGAGGATGTCGTCCCGCGCGCGCTGCTGGGAATAGCGCTCGACATCCGCCGGTACATCCGAGGGGGGGTAGCCCCGTGCGTTATAGGCTATGCAGCGGTAGCGACGCGAGAAATGGCGCAGTTGCGGCTCCCAGGTGCGCCAGTCTCCGGCGAATTCGTGCACAAAGACGATCGGCGTACCGGAGCCGCTCTCCTCGTAGTGCAGTTTCACACCATCGTCCGTTGTCAGGGTTGGCATGCGCGTTGCTCGCTACATCAATGACGGGACCGGATTATTCTTGTGCCGCAGGGGCGACCGGTTTTCAATGCACATTATCAGATAATCCGGCCCGGGACCGATCAGGATGGCAACATGACGATGGCTGAGGCCGTACAACTCGACAAAGTGGAGACGCAGTGGCAAAGGTAGATCGCTCGGTCCTGGAGAAAGACGGTGTCCGCCAGGCCGTGCGGGACGCCGGCCATGGGCATCTGCTCATGTCCGACGAAGACGTCGCCGCGTCGCTCGCCTCGACCCTGGGAGCGCATCCGAAGGGCAAACCGATCTGGGTATTCGGCTACGGCTCGCTGATCTGGAACCCGCTGATGGAATTCGCGGAGCGGCGCCGGGCGCGCGTACGCGGCTACCACCGCGGCTTCTACATCTGGTCAAAAATCAATCGTGGCACGCCGGAAGTTCCGGGATTGGTGCTGGCTTTGAACAGCGGCGGTTCCTGCCAGGGCGTGGCCTACCGGATGCA
>JAYWDM010000066.1:0-2641 GCA_043779885.1 Betaproteobacteria bacterium
GCAGAACGTGATCGTCGTCAACAGCGGCCACCGCGACTATATCTACGCGGCGCGCGCCAAGGCGCTCAAGCTGCGTTACCTGGTGCGGCTGTACGCCAAAGAGATGGTACAAAAGAACTTTCCCGGCCTGCCCTCGGACCAGTTGCTCGACCGTCTGATCGAACTGTCGCTCTACACCGAGGAAAATTTGCGCTGAGTGGACAAGTTCGACCGCATCTACGAGCTGCACAAAATTCTGCGCGACCGGCGCACGCCGATTTCGCGCGAGGATCTCATGCGGCGGCTGGAGTGCGCCGAGCCAACCGTTTATCGCCTGATCCGGCTTCTCAAGAATCACCTCAATGCCCCGATCGAGTGGCACGAAGAACTCGGCGGCTACTATTACCGACGTGATACCGGAGCCGGTACGTTCGAACTACCCGGCCTCTGGTTCAACGCCAAAGAACTCCAGGCGCTGATCGTCTTCGACCGGCTGCTCGAAAGCCTCGAACCCGGACTGCTCGGCGAGCACCTCGCGCCTCTGACACGCCGCGTCACCGAGTTGCTCGAGCACAAGCGACTGGGGCTCGGGGAAGCGGCCCGCCGTATTCGCGTCCTCGGAATGGCTTCCCGCCCCGCCGGAGAATGGTTCCATGTCCTCGCGGGCGCCACACTGCAACGCAAGAAGCTGCGCATCGCCTACCACGGCCGCAGCCGCGACCTGGTCACCGAACGTCTCGTCTCCCCGCAGCGGCTGGTGCACTACCGGGACAACTGGTACCTGGACGGATGGTGCCATCTGCGCAAGGGCCTGCGCAGTTTCGCGGTGGACCGCGTCAAGAACGCTGTTGAAATCGAAGAGACAGCGGACGCCCGTCCCGAAGAAGAACTGGACGAACACTACGCCAGCGCCTACGGCATTTTCGCCGGCAAGGCAAACAAGACCGCGGTACTAAGGTTCAGCGCCGAGCGCGCCCGCTGGGTCGCCGACGAGCGCTGGCACCCCGAACAGGTCGGCCAATTCCTCACCGACGGGCGCTACGAATTACGCATTCCCTATCGTGACGACCGCGAACTGGTCATGGACATCCTGAAACACGGGCCGGAAGTGGAAGTCGTGGAACCACAGGCGCTGCGCCAGACGGTCGCAGACCGCCTGGCAGATGCACTCACCCTCTACCGCACGCCCGGACCTTCCTCCGACCCATGACGATGAACACCGCACCCGTATTACCGGCCTACAGCGAGGACGAACTCGCCGCCCTTTCTCCTTCGGCGCTCATCGCATTGCTGATCCATGACGAGGACCGGGCACCGCGCAACCTGATCGACCACTGCGCCGCACGCGGGGAAGAAATCGTAGCGCTACTGCGCGCGAAAGTGGACGAAGACCGCGCGTGGCGATCGGAGGTCTCCCCCGGCGAATGGTGGCTGCTGCTGCACGCAGCCATGATCCTCGGGCTGATCGCTTCAGAATCCGCCGGACTCCTGCTCGTCGGGCTGATGCGCCACATGGCGCTGGCCGAGGACGACAATCTGCAGGACTGGCTCGCGGGCTATTGGCCGGCCCTGTTCGCCAACAAGCCCCGATCCGCGGTCGAAGCGGCGCGGGTACTGTGCGAGGACCGCGCGCTCGTCTGGTACATCCGCTCTCAGGCGACCGACGTGGTGATCGACGCTGCCTCCCGCGATGCCGCCGAGGGGCTCGATCGAGATATCAACTGGCTGGCGGCGCGGGTCGCCGACGAGAGCGAAGACTGGGACTTCCGGCTCTCGGCATGCAGTGCCCTGCTCGATTTTCCGCGTGAGCGGCACCGCATCCTGCTCACCAATCTCGCGGCAAGCCAGAGTGGGTATATGGTCCAGTTCTCCGCGGAAGAAATTGACATCGCCTACGCCCGTGGGCACGACGAACGCAACTGGGAGCGGCGCGGCGACCCGTGGCAGTTCTATGCCCCCGGCAAGATCGCGCGCCGGCAGGACCGCTGGGCGGAGGAAGACGCAGCGGCTGACGAAGACCGGACGGACATCGACGACGATTTCTTCGACGAACCCGCCCTGCCCTATGTGCGCCCGACCGAAAAAGTCGGCCGCAACGACCCTTGCCCCTGCGGCAGCGGCAAGAAATACAAGAAGTGCTGCCTGCCCAGGGCGCAGGCGTGACGCCGACTATCGCCACAGCTAACCCTTCTCCCTCCGGGAGAGCCTGTCGCCACTGCTAACCCTTCTCCCTCCGGGAGAAGGGTAGGGATGAGGGCGCTTTGGTTTCTTGTTGACTGCGCTCTTCTTGCCGCCCTTGCCAGCCTGTGAGGATATCCCTACGCTTTGCGACGCTCCTATCGATGAGGCGATCGTATGACTACGGTGATCGTGTCCAAAAAATATCAGGTCGTGATCCCCAAGCCGGTGCTCGACGCCTTGGGCATCCGTCCCGGCCAGAAGATCGAAGTCATCGTTTATGAAGGCAGGGCCGAGTTCGTGCCGGTGCATGACATCAAGGCCATGCGCGGCTTTTTGCGGGGGATCGATACCAAAGTGACGCGGGATGAGGACCGGATGTGAACGTCGTCGATTCCTCGGGCTGGCTGGAGTATTTCGCCGATGCCCCGAACGCGAAGTTCTTCGCGAAGCCGATTCCGTCATTCTCGCCACTGCCCGCCTT
>JAYWDM010000067.1:0-2639 GCA_043779885.1 Betaproteobacteria bacterium
CCTCCCACCGAAAATCCATATTCGAGGCATACTTCCGCTTAAATAGGTGGGGAAGAATTCCGCGCGCACCCGGGATGACATCGGGCGCAGCATCGCGAATCACTCGAGGAGGAGTTAAACCGATGCCATCAATGTGGTTTTGGCGTTTGCTTGCGCTAATGTTCGGTATGGCGGCCGCGACCGCTGGCGCACAAGAGTACCCGTCGCGATCATCGCGCCTGATTGTCCCGTTTACGCCGGGCGGCGGAACGGACATCATGGGCAGGCACCTCGCCAGAAAACTTGGCGAATTGAATGGCCAGCCGGTCGTGGTCGACAACCGGCCGGGCGCAGGCACCGTGATCGGGTCGGAGCTGCTGGCGAAGTCGGCGCCGGACGGCTACACGCTGATCCTGCAGATCAACGCGTTGGCGGCGAATCAAGCCCTCTACCCCAAGTTGCCGTACGACACACTCAAGGATTTCACGCCGGTGGTGCTGGTGGCCTCCACGCCCAATGTATTGGTGGTGCATCCGTCGCTGCCGGTGAAGTCGGTGCGCGAGTTTGTCGCTCTCGCGCGTGCGCGGCCCGGCGAGATCGCCTACGCGTCCTCGGGAGTCGGCGGCGCGGCGTACCTCGCGACCGAAATGCTCAAACTCAAGACCGGCATCCAGATGATCCACGTGCCGTACAAGGGTACCGCGCCGGCGCTCAACTCGATCATTTCCGGCGAAACGCAGGTCATGATTGCGGCGCTTCCCGGCACCATAGCCTTCATCCAGGCCGGCCGGGTCCGCGCACTGGGCGTGACCGGTGCACAGCGCGCGGCCGCGACACCGGAAATCCCGACCATGATGGAGGCCGGCATACGCGGCTACGAGTTCTCGACCTGGTACGGCTTGTTCGCGCCGGGCGGCACACCGCGCGACATCGTCGCGAAGCTGAATGCGGCGGTCGCCAAGATACTGGGGCAGCCGGATTTCCGGGCGCAGCTTGCGCGCGAAGGCCTCGATCCCGCCGGCGGCACCCCCGAATCGTTCGACATTTATTTCCGGGCCGAGGTCGAAAAACTCGGCGCGGTGATACGCGCGTCCGGCGCCAAAGCGGAATAAGTATTGGGCACCGCCCGCAACATTGACAGTCCGCCGGAAACGGCGGCATCGTTCTTTTAACGAAACGAGAACCGACACAATGAAGATAACGAATTCGCAAAATGTCATCGGCGCGGAAATACGTGACATCGACCTCGCGCAGAGTTTGTCGGCGGAGAACTTCGGCCGCATCGAGGCGGCTTTCAACGCGCGCGGCGTCGTTTGCTTTCGGCAGCAGCATTTCAACGAGGCGCAGCTGGTCGCGTTCGCGCGGCGCTTCGGCGGGGTGGAGCGGATTTTTCTCACGCACTACGCGCACCCGCGCCATCCCGAGATCATGTACGTCTCGAACATCAAGGAGAACGGCCGTGACATCGGCCACGCGGATGCCGGCAGCGTTTGGCATACCGACATGTCGTACACGGCGCGGCCGCCGCGCGCGACTTTGCTCTACGCGCTCGAAGTGCCGGCGGAAAACGGCGTATCGTTGGGCGATACCCATTTCTCGAGCGCCGCGGATGCCTACGACAGCCTGCCGGCGGCTACACAGCGCCGGATTGCGAAGTTGCGTGCGATCCACCAGGTTGCCGGCCGGCGCGCCCGCACCGGTACCGGCCAGGCCGATCAAGCGCTGCGGCGCGATCAACCGACGGTGGTACACCCCGTCGTGCGCGTCCATCCGTTCACGGGCCGCAAGTGCCTGTACGTAAGCAAGGGCGAATGCGAAGGCATCGAAGGCATGCCGACGGATGAGGCGCTGGCCCTGATCGACGAGCTTGCCGAGCACACCGTCGACGCGCGTTTTCATCATACGCACCGCTGGCAGGTGCGCGACCTTCTGATGTGGGACAACTGCACGGCGCAACACCTCGCGTCTTTCGACTACAAGTGGCCGCAACACCGTCGCCTGATGCAGCGGGTGACGGTCGGCGGCAGCGCGCCGGTCTGACGGCGCGGTCGCGGCGGGAGGGCGTGAGAGCGAGAAACCGGGATGGCCAGAGGCCACGCGGGCCGGCAGATCGGAAGTGGTTTTTACCACCTCGCGCTCTGACGCTCTCGCGCCCGCGCGGCTTTTCCGTCGCCCGACTTCCCGCTTGGTGTGAATCATCAAGGAAATGACGGATGCGACATCGCAAGACCCCGTTGTCCGTATGACCGGATTGAGGGTGTTTTTTATTGGTTGCCGCCGCGCAATTTCTCGAAGTCCCTGTCGAGCGCCGCTAAAGACGCATCAATCTTAGACTTTCTTCCCTTGATCCACTCATTCTGATCGGCAAGTTTCTTGTTTGCGAGCTTCAGCATGCGGGCCATTTCGGCGGGTTGCGGCCCGCCTGCCGTGACACGGTTGTTGATGATCGCCACCGGATTCAGGGCCGCCCTGAATTCTTCTTCGCTCAGCGGCAGTGTTGCGATGTGGCTGTAGCCCTTTACCGATTCCTGGTAAATGCGCTGCGCTTCGCGGTAGGGAAAATCAAGCGGCTTGAGGTTGTTCGTCCTGGCGTAAGTCACAAGATCCGATGCGAAATGGTGACCGACACGAAACGGCAATTTGTACTTGCGCATCAGGAC
>JAYWDM010000068.1:0-2638 GCA_043779885.1 Betaproteobacteria bacterium
GGCGCAGACCGCGCTGCGCGACGCGATCACCAAAAACGTCCCGGACGTGTCGTTCCAGGCGATCAATCTGCAGCGCCTGTTCGTCGACCGCAAGATCGCGGCCGATCTGTCGCCGTTCATCGCGAGGGAGAAGAACTGGAAGGGCGAGGGTTTCTCGGATTCGATGATGGCGCTGTCGCGCTTCGGCGGCAAGGTGCACGGACTCGCGTTCGCGGCATCCACGCCGATCATCTATTTCAACGAGGACCTGGTGCGCAAGGCGGGCGGTGATCCGGACAAGTTCCCGGTCACCTGGGATGGCGTCTTCGAGCTGGCGCGCAAGATCGACGCCCTGGGCAACGATACCGTCGGGCTCTACCACTCGTGGACGATCACGGGCAACTGGATGTGGCAGGCGCTGGTGCTCTCGCATGGCGGCAGCATGCTGTCGGCGGACGAGAAGAAGGTGGCGTTCGATGGCGACGGCGGGCGGCGCGCGATGCAACTCATGGGACGGATGCTCAAGGAAGGCAAGATGCCGAATCTCGCCCACGAGGCGGCGCGGCAGAGCTTCTTTGCCGGCAAGATGGGTATCTGGACCGAATCCACCTCGCTGCTTCGTGTCGCCGACGAGAGCGTCGGCGGCCGGTTCAAGTGGCGCACCGCCGTATTCCCGATTCCCGGGCCGAACGCCAAGCTGCCCACCGGCGGCATGGCGGCCATGATGTTCGCGACGGCCCCGGAAAAGCAGAAAGCCGCATGGGACTTCATGAAGTTTGCCACCGGAGCGGAGGGCGCGACCATCATGGTCAAGAGCACCGGGTACATGCCGCCCAATTCCCTGCCGGCGGACAATGCCGGCATGCTCAAGCCGTTCTATGCCACGAGGCCGAACCACCTGACCTCGCTCAAGCAGCAGCCGCTGATGACGGCGTGGTACGCGTTTCCGGGCGACAACGCGCTCAAGATCATCGCCGTGATCAAGGACCACCTGCAGAGTGCGGTCGACGGCTCGGTGCAGCCCGATGCGGCGCTGGCGGCCATGAGCAAGGATGTGCAGGCGCTGATTCCCCGCTAGTGCGCCGGGGGGGCGATGAAATTCATTCACATCACCGATACGCACCTGGTCGAGCCCGGCCAGCGGCTCTACGGGCTCGATCCGGCCGAGCGCCTGGAACGCTGCATCGAGGACGTGAATCGCCACCATGCCGACGCCGTGTTTGCCGTCGTCACCGGCGATCTGGCGCACGGCGGGCATTTGCCCGCCTATCGGGCGCTGCGCGAGGCTTTTTCCAGGCTGCGGCTGAAGACCCATTTCCTGCTCGGCAACCACGATGACCGCGGCCGCTTCCTGGAGGTATTTCCGGAGTCGCCGCGCGATGCCGATGGCTTCATCCAGTTTACCTTGGATACCGGGATCGGCCGCTTCATCTGCCTGGACACCAACCAGCCGGGCGTGCCATGGGGTCTGCTGTGCGACCGGCGCCTTGCCTGGCTGAAGGCCGAGTTGCAGAGGGCGGGCGAGACGCCGATCTACTTGTTCATGCATCACCCGCCCTTCAGGGTCGGTATCAAGCGGATGGATGAAAATTCGCTCAAGGAGCCGGAGAAATTCGCCGCCGTGGTTGCGGCACAGCGAAATATCCGGCACCTGTTCTTCGGCCACCTACATCGCCCGGTCGGAGGCTCGTGGCGCGGCATTCCGATCACCACCATGCGCGCCACCGCGCACCAGGTGGCGCTGGATTTCGTCATGGAAGGCAGGACGCCGGGCAGCCACGAGCCGCCGGCTTACGCGGTGGTGCTGGCGGACGTCGATCAGACCGTGGTTCACTTCCACGATTATCTGGACAAGACCAATACCTTCGTACTGTAATGCGGCGGCCACCATCGAACGGGGAAGGGCGATGCTCAAAGTAGCGCAGTTGACGAAGACCTTTGGGTCGCTCGTCGCGGTCGACAACGTCTCGTTCGAGGTGCCGACCGGCCAGATGGTCGGCATCATCGGGCGCTCGGGCGCCGGTAAATCCACGCTGCTGCGCATGATCAACCGCCTGACCGACGCGACCTCGGGACGCGTGCTGTGCGACGATGTCTCCGGCGTCGAGGTCGACGTCTGCGCACTGAAGGGCCGCCGCCTGCGGCAATGGCGAGCGCGCTGCGCGATGGTGTTCCAGCAGTTCAACCTGGTGCCCCGGCTTGCGGTCATGACCAACGTCCTGATGGGCCGCATCAGCTACCACTCGACGCTGCGCACGCTGCTGATGATGTTCTCGCCGCAGGACCGCACGCTTGCCATCCGCGCCCTGCAACGGCTCGACATGGTCTCGCACGGGCTGCACCGCGCCGACGAGCTCTCCGGGGGCCAGCAGCAGCGCGTCGCCATTGCGCGCGCGCTGGTGCAGGAGCCCAGGATCCTGCTGGCGGATGAGCCGATCGCCTCGCTCGACCTGCGCAATGCGACCATCGTCATGGATTCCCTGCGCCGCATCAACCGGGAAGACGGCATCACGGTGATCTGCAACCTGCACCTGCTGCAGACGGCGAAGGACTACTGCGACCGCATCATCGGCATGCGCAAGGGTGCGATCGTTTTCGACGGCACGCCGTCGCAGTTGTCGGACTCCCTCGCACGGGAGATCTACGGCGGCGGCGAGCC
>JAYWDM010000069.1:0-2636 GCA_043779885.1 Betaproteobacteria bacterium
CTCGCCGCCGGCGAGAACCATTACACGCGCTACGAATTCAACCGCGTGATCGAGGACGGCGCGATCACCATCCTGCAGCCCGACCTCTCGAAAACCGGCGGCATCACCGAAGCGCTGCGCATCGCCGCGATGGCTTCCGCCTACAAGCTGAAAATCAACCCGCACTCGTCGATGACCGGCATCAACATGGCGGCGTCGATTCATTTTCTGGCGGCGATCGATAACGGCGGCTATTTTGAAGGCGACGTGTCGCGCAACAACCATTTCCGCGACGTGCTGACTACCGCGCCCTACAAGGTCGGCGCGGACGGCTGCGTGCGGCCGCTCGAAAAACCCGGCATCGGCGTCGAAGTCGACGAGGACTTCATCGCCAGACATCCGGTCATCGAGGGGCCCAGTTATGTCTGAACCAGCGCCTCTGCGTGTCGAGTGTGGCGGGTAGGGCGGAAAAGCGCAGCGCATTCCGCCGCAAGATGACACACCTTTGCATGTACGCTTCCGGCGGATTGCGCTTTGCTTATCCGCCCTACGATGTTCGCGCAGCAATGAACAATATCTTCGCTCGATGAAGAAACAGATTATTGCCATCGGGGGCGCTGCGCTGCCGCCCGAACTGGACAACCTGCTGCTCGTGGACTATTTTCTGAAGCAGACGGGCAGGCGCAATCCCAGGGTCTGTTTCATCGGCGCGGCGCATGGTGATGCCGACGCCGGCCGCCTGCGCTTCTACGCCGGCTTCAGCCGCTTCGCCTGCCGGCCCTCGCATCTGCCGCTGTTCGCGCGCACGCCGCGCGATCTGGCGTCATTCGTGCTGGAGCAGGATGCGATTTTCGTCGGCGGCGGCAACACGCGCAGCATGCTCGCCGTGTGGCGCGAGTGGGAACTCGACCGCCACCTGCGCTCCGCGTGGGAAAAAGGCGTGGTGCTGGGCGGCGCGAGCGCCGGTTCAATTTGCTGGTTCGAGCAGGGACTCACCGACTCGGTCGCCGGACCGCTGACCGCAATGCCGTGCCTCGGGTTCCTGCCGGGCGCCAACTGCCCGCACTACGACGGCGAGGCATTGCGCCGGCCGACGTTTCAGCGTTTGGTGGCGCGCGGCGTCATCGCGGAAGGCGTCGCGGCGGACGACGGCGTCGCGCTGCATTACGCAGGCACCCGGCTGCTGCGCGCCGTCAGCAGCATGCCGCGCGCCAAAGCCTGGCGTGTGCGAAAATCGCGCAACCGCGCAGTCGAGACCCGGATTCCGACCCTGTACCTCGGCGCGCGGCCGGCCACGAAGTGAGGAGATGCCATGCGAAACACTATGCGCCCGCTGTTCGTCTGTACTGCGCTCGTCGCCTGCGCGGCGGTGCACGCCCAGAACTATCCGACCCGGCCCGTGCGCGTGCTGGTGCCGTACACGCCCGGCGGCATTACTGACCTCGTCACGCGCATCACCGCGGGCGAAATCGCGAAAAGCCTCGGCCAGACGTTCGTCGTCGACAACCGCCCCGGCGCCAACAGCATCCTCGCCGTCGACATGGTGTCGAAAGCCGCGCCCGATGGCTACACGCTCGGCACGGTGATCGCCGCGCACGCGGCGAACCAGACGTTATATGCGAAATTGCCGTACGACTCGGTAAAAAGCTTCGAGCACGTCTCGCTGCTCGCCACCTCACCCCTGATCGTGTGCGCGACCAACTCGCTTGCCGCGACCTCGGCGAAAGATCTGGTGGAACTGGCGAAAGCGAAACCGGGGCAGCTCACTTTCGCCTCCAGCGGAATCGGCGCTGCGGCACACCTGACGACCGAACTCCTGATGGCGACCGCCGGCATCAAAATGGTACACGTTCCTTACAAGGGCACCGCGCCTGCGCTGCAGGACCTGATCGGCGGCCAGATCAACGTCATGATGGACACACCCTCGTCGATGCTGCCGCATGTGCGCGCCGGCAAAATCAAGGCGCTCGGCATGACCAGCGAGAAACGCGTCGCGGTCGCGCCCGAGATTCCGACGCTCATCGAATCCGGCGTGCAGGTCGTCGGCGGCACGTGGGTCGGCCTGCTCGCGCCCGCCGGCACGCCGAAGGCGATCGTCGACAAGCTGTCGCGTGAAGCCGGTGCGACCATGCGCCGGCCCGAGATCAGGGAGCGCTTCGTCCAGATCGGCATCGAACCGGTCGGCAGCACGTCCGCTGAATTCACGACGCACCTGAAAAGCGAGGTCGCCAAATGGGCGAAGGTAATCAAAGACGCGAACGTCAGGATCGAGTAACTGCCGTGACCCGGCATTTTG
This sequence comes from Betaproteobacteria bacterium, assembly GCA_043779885.1. Classification (GTDB taxonomy): domain Bacteria; phylum Pseudomonadota; class Gammaproteobacteria; order Burkholderiales; family SG8-41; genus PALSA-1004. The sequence continues at coordinate 2,276 of JAYWDM010000069.1, forward strand.
TCCGGGTCACCGCGGTTATCGCCGCCTGCATGCTCGCCGGAATTCCCGCCACCGGTTCGGGACAAGGTTATCCGAGCAAGCCGATCCGCATCATAGTGCCGTTCCCGCCCGGCGCTTTCAACGACACGCTCGGGCGCACGATCGCGCAGAAATTCAGCGACGGCGGCATTGGCCAGACGGTGGTCGACAATCGGCCCGGCGCCGCCAGCACGCTCGGCGCCGACCTCGCCGCGAAGTCCGCGCCGGATGGCTACACGCTGCTGATCGTCGCGGTGCCGTTCGCGGTCAATGCGACGCTTTACACGAAGCTGCCGTATAACACCGAGCGCGACTTCGCGCCCGTGATCTTCGCCGGCGAAAC
>JAYWDM010000070.1:0-7709 GCA_043779885.1 Betaproteobacteria bacterium
GCGGTTCCACGACGTCGACACCGATGCCGTAGATCATGCGCGCGCCGCCCTGGCGATCGCGCCAAGATAATTGCGCACCGTGGGCGCCAGGCCCGACTCGAGCGCATCCGCGATCAGCGCGTGACCGATGGAAACCTCAAGCACAGCAGGCACCGCGGACAGAAATCGCGGCAAATTGTGTTGATTGAGATCATGACCTGCGTTCACGCCAAGGCCCGCGAGGTGTGCCGCGCGCGCCGTCCCGGCATAACTTTCGAGTATTGCATGCTCGTTCGCCGCGCCAAACGCCCGCGCATAAGGTTCGGTGTAGAGTTCGACACGGTCTGCCCCCAGTTCGCGCACCGCTGCCATGGCGGCGGGCAGCGCGTCCATGAACAGGCTGACGCGGATGCCGAGGGATTTCAATTCGGCAACGACCGGCGCAAGCCGCTTGCCGTCGCGTTCCATGTCCCAGCCGCGATCGGAAGTGGCGGCCCCGGGTTCGTCCGGAACCAGCGTGCATTGATGCGGCAGGACCGTGCGTGCGAGTTCGAGCAGTCCTTCGAAGGGATTGCCTTCAATATTGAATTCAGCATGCGGGCGGTGCCTGAGCAGGGCGGATAATTCATGTACGTCGCCGGCCCGGATATGCCTTGCGTCAGGGCGCGGATGCACCGTAATGCCATGCGCACCCGCATCCAGCGCGATCGTCGCGGCGCGCGTCACGCTCGGAATGCCCAGGGTGCGGGAATTGCGCAATAACGCAATCTTGTTAAGATTGACGCTCAGGCGCGTCATAATTGCTGCAAGTCCTTTAGTAGCTGGCGGGTATTAAGCGTTTGATTGCCGAGGTAATGGTTGATCAATACGCGCATCAACGCTTTGCTTTGCTGCTGGGTGACTGCATTTGAATAGTCATCGCGCGCCATGTCGAGCAGCGTTTGTCCTGCCAATTCTAACCGGTTTTCGTCATCGCCGCCGCCGCCCGGGTTGCCGGAAGACGCAAATGCGCGGGCATGCATCACCGGTCCGCGCTCAATCTGATACCGGTAGCTGCAGTCCGCGCGTATGGCGTCGCCGCTCGCGGCGTCCCGTTCCAGCGTCAACGCGTAGCCCGCTTCCTTGAGCAGTTGCTGTTCAAAGCGCCGCAGCGTGATGGCGTGATCGCCGCTATTGCCAAGCGCGCTGAGCGTCGCCTGGTAGGTCTCGTACAGGGCTTCGTGCGCGTCATCGCGCGCGAGCAGCTTTAACATGAGTTCGTTAAGATAGAATCCGCACAGCAGGCCGCCGCCTTTCAATCGGGACAAGCCGCCCTGCCATTCCGCCCTGTACAGCGTGCGCAACTCGCCTTTGCCGCCCCATGCCAGCAACAACGGCTGAAAAGCCAGCAACACGCCGCGCAGCGCCGAACGCGGTCTGCGCGCACCGCGCGCAACGAGAGCTACGCGGCCGTAATTGCGGGTGAAGACCTCGATAATCAGGCTGGTTTCACGAAACGGGTAACTATGCAGCACGAAGGCGGGTTGCGCCTCGGGCCGCACCCTGCCGGCATCAGCCATAGCCAAGCTGTTTTAACACCTGCTGGTTTTCGGTCCAGCCGCGCTTGACCTTGACCCATAGCTCGAGATGAACCTTACCGCCGACCAGGCGTTCGATGTCGATACGGGCCTTGGTGCCTATCGCTTTTAACTGCGCGCCGTTGGCGCCGATGACGATGCCTTTGTGCGAGTCCTTGTCGACGATAATGGAAGCGTGTATGCGGCGCAGCGCGCCTTCCATGACGAATCGATCGATCATCACGGCGCTGACATAGGGCAGTTCGTCCCCCAGCAGACGGAACAACTTCTCGCGAATCAGCTCAGCAGCCAGGAAACGTTCGCTCGATTCGGTGATCTCGTCCGCGCCGTACAGCGCGGGCTGCGCGGGCAGGTAGCGGCCGATGGTGCCCGCGAGTTCATCAATCCCGTGCCCTTTCGACGCGGATACCGGAACGACCTCGGCAAATTCATGTTCGCCTGCTACCTGCGTAATAAACGGCAGCAGCAGACTGCGGTCGGCAAGGCGGTCGATTTTGTTGATGACCAGCAGCACCCGCCGCTTGCCCGGCAGCAGCGCAACCAGGGCACGATCTTCGGCGCTGAAGCGCCCCGCTTCGATCACCAGCAATATCACGTCGACATCGGCGAGCGCCTGCGTGACGATGCGGTTCATATGCCGGTTGAGCGAACTCACGTGCCGGGTCTGAAAGCCCGGTGTATCGACGAACATGAGCTGCGCATCGTCGCGCGTGAGGATGCCGGTAATGCGCTGGCGCGTGGTCTGGGGCTTGCGCGACGTTATGCTGACTTTCTGACCGACCAGCCGGTTGAGCAAAGTGGATTTGCCGACGTTGGGGCGGCCGACGATGGCGATATAGCCGGCGCGAAATGGTGCGGGTTGTTGCGCCATTTACGCGCCGCCGCCAAGGTCGTAGGCGCGGCGTGCCGCGACCTGCTCGGCGCTGCGGCGGCTCGTTCCCTCGCCTTGCGTCCGGATGTTCAGTTCGGGAACCGCGCATTCGACACGAAAGCTCTGCTCGTGCGCCCCGCCTGCCGTGGCAATCACCGAATACTGGGGCAGCGGAAGGTGACGTGCCTGCAAAAATTCCTGCAGCAGCGTTTTCGCATCCTTGCCTATCGACTGCGGGTCGGCACTCTGCAACGGCTGCTCCAGCAGCCGTTGCACCAGCGCGCGCGCGGCGTCGAACCCGCCATCGAGAAATACGCCGCCAATCAGCGCTTCGAGCGCATCGGCCAGAATCGAGGGACGTTGCGCGCCGCCGCTCCGGAGCTCCCCCTCGCCCAGCAGCAAATGCGGCCCGAGGTCGATGCGCTGCGCTATTTCATGCAGGCTCTGCTGATTGACCAGGCTTGCGCGCAACCGCGATAGTTCGCCTTCCGCCAATTGCCCAAAACGCGCGAAAAGAACGGCGGCAACGACGCAGTTCAGCACCCCGTCACCGAGAAACTCCAGCCGTTCGTTATGCGGCGCGCCAAAGCTGCGATGGGTCAACGCCTGGCGCAGCAATTCGGCATTGCTGAACGAGTAACCCGTGGCGTCGGCGAGGTTACGACGAACCATACCGTATGCGTCAATTCCCGTGCGCGAATCCGTTACCTGGTCGAGGACGCCGACGGGCTAAAGTCGATCACCAGGCTGATGTTCTTGAACAAAGGCACTTTCTTCGTATAACTCGCGCTGATCGAGATATTGCCGCCTTCGCGCACGACCTCGAGTTCGTCGCCGCTGATGGCTGTGACATTCTCGATTTGCGCGTAACTGGCCCACGAGCGGGTAAATTCACCCTTGCCGCCGCTCTTTATTTCCGGATTGTGCACCATCGCCGTGAAGATTTTCTGAATGGCGAGATACTCGGTATACGGCTGAAACAGCTTGAAGCCGAGCAGCGCCACGAGAATAAGCACGAAACAAACCATCATCAGGCCGGTCAGCGTCACACCCAACTGTTTTTTCATAATCGTCCTCCGTCAGTTTATCGATTGCCCGATACGTTTGAATTCGTCGAAATTCCACCAGATCAAAAAAGCCTTGCCGACAACGTTCTTGTCCGGCACGAAGCCCCAGTAACGGCTGTCGCTGCTGCTGTCGCGATTATCCCCCATCATGAAATAATGCCCCGCCGGCACCGTGCAGGCGAACCCTGCTTCATTGTAGGCACAATTCTCGCGAAAAGGGAACGGCTTCACGTCGGAGAGACGCACGGGCGGGATGTCCGCCTGCATCAAAATCGCGTGCTTGTGGGCGGCAGCCAGATTTTCCTGAAAACGCTGGGCGGTGACGAAACTCAAGCCCGTCTCGACATAACTGAACTGGCCGTCTGGCTCCAGCGCGATTTCCGTGCCATTCAGAGAGAGCCGCTTGTTCTTGTAGCTGAGCTTGTCGCCAGGCACGCCGACGACGCGCTTGATGTAATCGAGGGACGGATTGTCCGGATAACGGAACACCATGACGTCGCCGCGCTGCGGGTCGTTGAGCGCGACGACCCTGTGATTGATGATCGGAATGCGTATTCCATAAGTAAACTTGTTGACCAGGATAAAGTCCCCGATCAGCAGCGTCGGCAGCATCGAGCCGGAAGGAATCTTGAACGGCTCGACGAGGAACGAACGCAGCAGGAACACGATCAGGATGACGGGGAAAAAACTTTTCGGATACTCGACCCACCAGGGCTCAACGGCGTCCGCGGCCCGCCGCTGGCGCAAAACGTAACGGTCGAGCAGGCAAACCGCGCCCGTCACGACCAACAGCGAGAACATGATCAATGCAAAGTTCATTGGGTGTCCTGTAGACGAGGATGGCCGCGCACATGACGCGTAACCGGCGCTTCGCATATTGCTTCAAGCATCACTTGCTTTCCACCCGCAATATGGCCAGAAACGCCTCCTGCGGAATTTCGACGTTGCCGACCTGTTTCATGCGCTTCTTGCCGGCTTTCTGCTTTTCCAGCAGTTTTCTCTTGCGGCTTATGTCGCCGCCGTAACACTTGGCGAGCACATTCTTGCGCAGCGCCTTGACGTTCTCACGCGCGATTATATGCGCGCCGATGGCCGCCTGCACCGCGACGTCGAACATCTGGCGCGGGATCAGTTCGCGCATTTTCTGCGCGAGCTCGCGGCCGCGATACAGCGAATTGGCGCGATGCACGATCAGCGACAGGGCGTCCACGCGGTCGCCGTTGATGAGGATATCGAGCCGGACGAGGTCACCGGCGCGAAATTCCTTGAAATCGTAATCGAGCGAGGCGTAGCCGCGGCTCACCGACTTCAATTTGTCGAAGAAGTCCATCACAACTTCGTTGAGCGGCAACTCGTAGGTCAGCATCACCTGCCGCCCGAGGTATTGCATGTTGCGCTGCACGCCGCGCTTTTGCGTGCACAATGTGATCACCGACCCCACATAATCCTGCGGCACCAGAATTGACGCCGTGATAATCGGCTCGCGGATTTCGCTGACTTTCGACGGCTCGGGCAGTTTCGAAGGGTTCTCGATTTCCAGCAACGTCCCGTCAACCAGATGCACCTGATAAATCACCGTGGGCGCAGTGGTGATCAGTTCCATTCCGTATTCGCGCTCGAGCCGTTCCTGCACGATATCGAGATGCAGCAAGCCAAGAAATCCGCAGCGGAAACCAAAGCCCAGCGCCTGCGATGACTCCGGTTCGTAGCGCAGTGAGGCATCATTCAGATGCAGCTTCTCCAGCGCATCGCGCAACGCGTCATACTGGTTCGAGTCAATCGGGTAGAGCCCGGCAAATACCTGCGGCTGAATTTCCTTGAATCCGGGGAGCGCCGCGGTCGCCGGCCGCTCCAGATGCGTGACCGTATCGCCCACGCGCGCCGCCTTGAGTTCCTTGATGCCGGCCGTGACAAAACCCACTTCGCCGGCTGACAGGCTGGCCTTGACGCATGATTTGGGCGTGAAGACCCCGACCTGCTCGCACAGATGCTGCGTCTGCGTCGACATCAGCAGAATACGCTCCTTGGGCCTCAACTCGCCGTCCACCACGCGCACCAGCATGACGACACCCACGTAGTTGTCGAACCACGAATCGATTATCAATGCCTTGAGCGGGGCGGCCGGGTCTCCGCGCGGCGGCGGAATTCGCGCAATGACCGCTTCCAGTATGTCCTGCACACCCTCGCCGGATTTGGCGCTCGCACGCACGGCTTCCTGCGCGGGGATGCCGATGATGTCTTCGATTTCGGTGATCACGCGGTCGGGTTCCGCCGACGGCAGGTCGATCTTGTTGATCACGGGGACCACCTCGACGCCCTGCTCGGTTGCCGTGTAACAGTTGGCGACGGTCTGCGCCTCGACACCTTGCGACGCATCGACGACCAGCAGCGCACCTTCGCACGCCGCGAGCGAACGCGAAACCTCGTACGAGAAATCGACGTGACCCGGCGTATCGATCAGATTGAGCAGATACGTCTCGCCGTTGCGCGCGCGGTACTGGAGCGCGGCAGTTTGCGCCTTAATGGTGATTCCGCGCTCGCGCTCGAGATCCATGGAATCGAGCACCTGCGTCCCCATTTCGCGGTCGGAAAGCCCGCCGCACAGGTGGATAATCCGGTCGGCGAGCGTGGATTTGCCGTGATCGATGTGCGCGATGATGGAAAAATTGCGGATGTGGAGCATGTACGAAAAAGGGCACGCCTGACGTGCCCTTTTCTGAAATAAAACGTGATTTTAGCCGATTTTGTTCAGGTAATCATTAACTTTGGCGGCATCGAGATGGTAATGACAGAGTTCATTGTCCGCGCCGGTCAGCACCGGCACAAACTCCCCATAACGTGCTTCCAGCAATGGGTCGCTGTCAACGTCGATGATCGCCAGTTCGAAATGGCGGCGAACCTGGATCTCGCGCAGACCCGCGATCATATCCGTGCACAAATGACAGTAGGTGCGCGAGTAAACGGTCAGTTTAACGGGGCGCTTAATCAATGCGGAACGGAATGTAGAGTGCGTTGCCGCCGCGCCGCACCAGCAATGCCACGACCTTGCCCTTCTCGAACTGCCCCATCAACTGACCGAATTGCTCCAGCGTTTTGATGTCCTGGTTATTCACGGCAAGTATGATGTCGCCGCGGCGTATGCCTGCCCGCGCTGCGGCGCCCTGCACGTCTTCGACGAGCACGCCGCCGGTTATTTTCAGCTGATTGCGTTGCTCGGCAGTTGGCTCCGAGAGGGTCATGCCCAGGCGACTGACCGATTCGGCCGGCGGTTTGCCGGCGGGGCCGCGGCGTTGCGGGCGTTGCGCGGTGCGCGCTTCGTCGGGCATTTCGCCCACCACCACGGTCACTTCACGCGGTGTCTTGCTGCGCATCAATTGCACCACCGCCTTGCCGCCGGGCTTCGTGCCGCCGACGAGTCGCGGCAGATCTTCCGACGAATTGACGTCCTTGCCGCCGAATTTGAGGATGACATCACCGGCTTCGATCCCGCCTTTTTCCGCGGGGCTGCCTTTCTCGACGGAACTGACCAAGGCGCCGGCGGGTTTGGGCAACCCGAACGACTCGGCGAGCTCCTTGGTCACGGGTTGTATGACCACCCCTATTCGGCCGCGCGTAACCTTGCCGCCGGTCTTCAGCTGGGCCGCAATATCGTTGGCAACGTCGATCGGTATCGAGAACGACAGTCCCATGAATCCGCCGGTGCGGCTGTAGATCTGCGAGTTGATGCCGACGACCTCGCCGCGCATGTTGAATAACGGCCCGCCCGAGTTGCCCGGATTCACTGCTGCGTCGGTCTGGATGAAAGGCACGAAATTTTCCTGCGGCAGCGAACGGCCCTTGGCGCTGACGATGCCGGCGGTAACCGAATTTTCAAAGCCAAACGGCGAACCGATGGCGATCACCCACTCGCCGACCTTGAGTCGGTTCGGGTCGCCGAACTTGACGGCCGGCAAGCCGGTGGCCTCGATCTTGATCAGCGCGATATCGGTGCGCTTGTCGCTGCCGATGGCTTTCGCCTTGAACTCCCGCTTATCGTTGAGCTTGACGGTTATTTCATCGGCCGCCTCGACCACATGCGCATTGGTCAGGATATAGCCGTCCGAACTGATGATGAATCCCGAACCGAGAGAATTATTCTGAAATTCACGCGGCCCCGGATTCGGCACGAAACGCCGGAAAAATTCGTAGAACGGATCGTCTTCCTGCAATTGCGGC
>JAYWDM010000071.1:0-2630 GCA_043779885.1 Betaproteobacteria bacterium
TTCCAGGTGCGCGTATTCACGCTTGATCTTGTCGGCGAGACTCTCCCCCATGCGCAACCGCGTTTCGTATACGGAAATGCCGTCCATCACGGAATCCGGCCGCGCGAGGTATACATACTCGAAAATGCACGGATTGAGCGTCGGGTTGAGCGCGCATTGCCGGGAATAGAAATGACCGTCTTCGTCGATGAATATCGCTTCGCCCGGCGCGATGTCGCGCACGACATCGAATCCCAGCGCGTCCAGCGCAACCGACTCGGATGACACCAGATATTCGGTGCCATGTTCGGTCTCGAGCTTGCCGTAGACGAGCGGGCGAATGCCGTAGGGATCGCGAAACGCGAGCAGGCCGTAGCCCGCGATCATCGCCACGACCGCATACGCGCCGCGGCAGCGCCGGTGCACGCCCGACACGGCCGCGAAGATCGTCGCCGGGTCGAGTTTGTAGTTGGCCGCTTCCTCCTGCAATTCATGCGCGAGCACGTTCAACAGCACTTCCGAATCGGAATTCGTATTGACGTGCCGCAGGTCCTGGCGAAAAAGATCGCTTTTCAGCTGCTGGGTATTCGTGAGGTTTCCGTTGTGCCCCAGCACGATGCCGAACGGTGAGTTGACGTAAAAAGGCTGCGACTCCGCTGCCGACCACGCCGAACCGGCAGTCGGGTAGCGCGTGTGGGCGATGCCGCACGCGCCCAGCAGGCTGCGCATGTTGCGCGTGCGAAACACGTCGCGCACCATGCCGCCGCCCTTGTGCATGTGAAAGGTGGCGCCCTCGGCGGTCACGATGCCGGCGGCATCCTGGCCGCGGTGCTGCAGTACCAGCAGCCCGTCGTAGAGCACCTGGTTAACCGCGTTTTTCGCTACGACCCCAAGTATGCCGCACATAAGGTCCTTTATACGTAGTTGATGTGCTTCGCCAGATCGTATGGCAGCCAGACTTTGACCAGGTTCGCCAATGTTACCAGTGGTTCGCTCATCATCGCATGCTGCCATTCGGGTTGCCGCGGCAAGCCGGTCAGTCCGGCGAGCAACACGGCAAGCATGACGATCGCCAGTCCGCGCACAAGTCCGAAGACGGCGCCCAGTGCGCGGTCCGCAAAACCCAGCCCCGCGCTTTTAATGAGACTGGACAACGCCATCGCCAGCAACGACATCATGACCAGAACCGCCAGGAACACGCACATGAAACCCGCCAGCAAACGCAATGACGCAGGCGCGATGGCTGCGGGCAGCAACAGCGCAACATCATTCGCATACATCTGTGCCACCAGAAACGCCACGACCCAGGCCGCCAGCGAGAGGAGTTCGCGCGCCAGGCCGTGATAGATACTGAACAGGATTGATACGCTGACGATGCCGATCACCGCGTAATCGAACCAGGTCATTTCGGCAGGACGTTCCCGCTCAATCCCATGCCTTTCAACTTGTCGCGTGCCTTCTCGGCCTCTTCGCGCGACGCGAACGGGCCGGCGCGCACCCGGGTCACGTTGCCTTTGGTGGTCGGCACGACCTCCGTATACACCTTGACGCCTGCCGCTGCGAGTTGCTCCCGGATTTGCTTCGCCTTGTCAGCATCGTTAAACGCTGCTACCTGCACGACATAAGCCGCCCCACCCTTGGTGCGCACTTTGTTTTTATCCGCCACCTTTGCCTTATCCACCGGGCCTGATACCGGGTGCGGCTTTTCGGGCAGCGCCTTTTTCGGCGGCGCCGCTTCGGTGTCGGTCGCAGCCGGCACCTTCCAGTCGTCCGCCGGTTTTGCGCCAGGCGCAGCCGCGACCTTGGGCACTTCGGATCTCGCGGCTGGCGGCGCCGGCGCCGGCAATTCGGATCCGGAGGCTGGCTCCGGCTTGGCGGCGGCGTCAGTCGCGGATTTGACGCCGGGCGGCAACGGCACGATCTTCGATGTGAATGCGCCGGCACTGGGCGACGGAATCTGGATGCTGACGTCCTGGCTGACCGGTTTCGGCTCATGATCAAGCACCATCGGCAGGAATACCGCGATGATGGTTACCACGGCTATCGCACCGACCAGGCGCCGGCGCGCGCGTTTTCGGAGCTGGAGTTCTTCGTCGCTGATCGATTTAGCCATTGACGACGCCTTCAGCAACGGAATTCATCTGCTGCTGCGGCGCGATCCGTGCGCGCGGCGGGAAGCCGAACACGCCGCATGGTCATATCTGTCACGCGCGCATGTTGCATCGTGTTTGCGGCTCCTGTATCGGGTATCTAATCTTCACGCCGGCGTTCGCGCATGACCGCCGCAACGGTGAGAAAAGATCCGAAAACGATAATTTTATCATTATCAGCGGCCATTTTACAGGCGGCGTGCCATGCACCGGCAACTGCGGAATATTGCGTGGCCGGCGCCGTTACGCCGGCGCGCGCCAACTCCGCGGCAACCTGCGCGGCGCTGGCGCCGCGCGCGCCCTGCGCGTCCGCGATCAGCCAATGCGTAATGTGCGCCTTCATCGCGGCTACGACGCCGGCGATATCCTTGTCCCTGAACATGGCAAATACTGCAATCGTCTTCCCGGCCGGCGGCATCTTCTCTAGATTGGCGGCCAGCGCGCGCGCCGCATGCGGATTATGGGCGACGTCAAGGATCACCTGCGGCCGCCCCGGCAGCA
>JAYWDM010000072.1:0-2625 GCA_043779885.1 Betaproteobacteria bacterium
GGATCTTTATTTTCTCTACGACGACCTGTCGTCGAACTCGGCGTTTCTGGTGACGGACGAAGGCGTGCTGGTAATCGATACGCGCCAGCATCCGGCGCACGGCCGCGACTTGCTCGAGCGCATCCGCAAGATTACCGACAAGCCGGTCAAGTGGGTGATCAACACCCATGCGCATGGGGACCATTATTACGGCAATCCGGCGTTCAAGGCGGCAGGCGCGACCATCATCGCGCAGCGCGACGTGGCTGCCGGCATGGTCAAGAACGAGCAACTCGAGTTCAAGCGCCGGCGCGCATTCTTCAAGTCGCTCAATCTCGATCCGGCCGAAGTCAAGACCGTTCTGCCCGACGTGACCTTTGACTCCCGCGTGACGCTCAGGCTTGGCGGCCGCGTCATTGAGATCATGTACCTCGGCCCCGGCCAGAACCCGGGTGACACGCTGGTATATTTTCCGCACGCGCGCGCGCTTTATGTCGGCGGCCCGTTCGCCAACAACAACTGGTCCAACATGTCGTTCACGCCGTCGATGGACGGCTGGATCGCGCTGCTCGAAAAAATCGCGGCGATGGAGAACGTCGCCCTGTTTTTGCCCGGGCACGGCGACGTCGGCACGCGGGAGGATGTGCTCGACGAAGCGAAACTGCTGACCGAGGTGCAGGCCGGAGTCAAGGCGGCGATCGCGGCGGGCCTGAGCCGGGACGAAATCGTGAAAACGCTGCGCTTTTCGCAATTCGCGAACCGGCGCAATTACGACCGCATCAATGTATTTCTCGAAGCGCTCTACCACCTGTATACCACCGGCAAGCCGCTGTTTCCTTATCCGTGACGCGGCGGACGCGCGCCGATCATCCGGGATACTCACGAACGGGACAACCATGAAAGCATGTAAACTCGCGGCACGTTATGCGCCGCTCGCCGGACGCCTGCTGCTCGCCCTGCTGTTTTTCCAGTCGGGCTGGCACAAGATCACCGATTTTGCCGGCAATGCGCGCGTGATGGCCGCGAAAGGCATTCCGCTGCCGGAAGTATTGCTGGCGTTAACCATCGTCCTCGTGGTGGGCGGCGCGCTGATGATAGTGTGCGGCTGGTACGCGCGGTGGGCGGCCGCCGCATTGTTGGTGTGGATGATCCCGGTGACTTTGCTTTATCACGATTTCTGGATGGCCCAACCCGCGCAGGTTTTCAATCAAACCAACCATTTCATGAAAAATATTGCCATCATGGGCGCGCTGCTGCAGATCGTCGGCATGGGCCCGGGGCCGTTGAGCCTGCGCAACGAACGCTGCGCGGGCGGACAAGGCGCAACCGCATGATCGCCGCGCGCGGATCGCGGCCGGCATGATGCCGGCATCGAAGCACGTGCCGGCGATACGCTTCGCGGTCATTTCCGAGGGCGTTTATTCGTGGCCGCTCTACGTCGCGCAGGCCGTGCAGTTGTTCGCGCATGAAGGCGTGAACGTCGAGGTCACCGTTACAGGATCGTCCACGCATCAGCTGGAACGGCTCATCAGCGGCGATTACGACATCGGTCTGCAGCAGTCCGATCATGTCGTGCGCGGCGTGGAGCGCGGCGCCGACCTGTTCATATTCATGGCGCAGGCGCTGGCGCCCGAGCTCACGCTGGTGGTGGCGCCGGGCATCAGGGCATTTGCCGATCTCAGGGGCAGGAACATTGCGGTCGATGGCGCGCGCACCGGCTACGCGCTGCTCCTGCGCAAGCTGCTCGCCGACAAGGGCCTCGCCGACGGCGATTATACGTTCAGTGAAATCGGCGGTTCGAAGGAACGTTCCGATGCGCTGACGGCGGGCGCCGCTGTCGCGAGTCTGCTCAATTCGCCATTCGACCGCAATCTGATCGCGGCAGGCTGCGGCAGTCTCGGTACGACGGGCGAATACTTTCCGACCTATCCCGGTTCGATCGCCGCGGCGCGGCGCGGCTGGGCAGCGCAGAACGAATATGCGTTGCTCGCGTATATTCGCGCCTTCCACGCGGCCTATGCGTGGTTGCAGGATACCCGCAACAAGGAGGAAGCGATCCGGCTGCTGCCGGCGCGACTCAACATCGATCGCGCGACCGCGGTCAAGGCATATGACCAGATCGCCCGGCAACCGCTGCCGGCCATTACTCCGGATGGCCTGCGGCAGGTGATAGCGGTGGTGTGGGAGTCCGAGGGGCTGGCAGGCGCGCCAGGCAATCCGGACAGGTACATGGACTTGACCTATCTCAAGCGGGCGCAGCAGGCGCGCTGATATTCTGATCCTATCCAATGACTGACACCATGACCCCGCAGCAGGATGCGCTTGTCGCATCCGCAATCCATCATTGGGCGCCACGCCTGGTCGCGAACGGCGTGCCGCTCACTGATTTCCAGGAAGTGACCGCCGGCATCTCGCGCTGGCCGGACTGGTGCCGCGCATGGTGCGCGCGCGCGTCGGTGCACGAGGAGATTGGGCGCCAGGCGCTTGCCGATGGCTTTAATCTGTCGGCGGCGCAGCATCTCACTACCGCGGCGGTGTGCTATCACTTCGCGAAGTTTGTATTCGTGCTGGATTTGAACGAAATGCGCGCGGCGCACATGAAGGCGGTGGAATGCCGCAAGCTCGCGCTGCCGCATCTGCGTCCCG
>JAYWDM010000073.1:0-2624 GCA_043779885.1 Betaproteobacteria bacterium
GCTGCTGGACTATTCTGTGGTGCCGGGAGGGGGAATCGAACCCCCACACCATTGCTGGCGCGGGATTTTGAGTCCCGTGCGTCTACCAATTCCGCCATCCCGGCAATGCGGCGCGCGTTGAACGGCAATGACCTTGTCCGTTCGAAACCGCGCACCTGAAACGGCGGCTTCGCCATCCGTGTTCAGCGCGAATTATCGCGCAATCCCCGACTGCCTACAACAGCAAAAATCGCTGGTCCGGCGTGTCCGGTTTTGCATTATCCTCGGTGTCCTTCGTGACCGCCGCGGACAGAACTTGAAGCTTGCCGATTTCGATTATGACCTGCCGCGCGAGCTGATCGCGCAAATTCCCGCGGGCGAGCGTACGGCAAGCCGTCTATTGCATCTCGACGGACGCACCGGCGAGCTGTGCGACCGTCATTTCGGCGACCTGCCGGATCACATGAACGCCGGCGACGTGCTGGTGATGAACGATACGCGCGTGATCAGGGCGCGCCTGGCGGGACGCAAGGAAAGCGGCGGGCAGGTCGAGGTGCTCGTCGAGCGCGTGCTCGATCACGACCGGGTGCTCGCGCAGGTGCGCGCGAGCAAGACGCCGCGCGCCGGCTCGCGCTTGTTGCTGGCGCACGGCGCGGTCGCTGAAGTGCTTGAACGCACCGGTGAGTTCTTCACGCTGCGTTTTGCCGATTGCGCGGATGTATTTGCGCTGCTCGAACGCGCCGGCAGCGTGCCGTTGCCGCCCTACATTACGCATGCGGCGGATACCGGTGACGCTGCGCGCTACCAGACCGTATACGCGCGGACGCCGGGCGCGGTGGCCGCGCCCACCGCAGGACTGCATTTTGACGATGCGCTGCTCGCGGCGCTGGCAGCGCGCGGCGTAAAGCTTGCATGGCTCACGCTGCATGTCGGCGCCGGCACTTTCCAGCCGGTGCGCAGCGAAAATATCGCCGCACATAAAATGCACGGCGAGTGGTATGCGCTCCCGCAGGCGACGGTTGACGCGGTTGCGGCCGCGCATGCAACCGGCAGGAAAGTGATTGCCGTCGGCACCACCAGTCTGCGCGCGCTCGAAGCGGCGGCTGCCGACGGCGCGTTGCGCGCGGGCAGCGCCGAAACGCGCTTGTTCATCGTGCCGGGTTACCGGTTTCGCGTCGTCGACCGGCTGATCACGAACTTTCATTTGCCGCGCTCGACGCTCCTGATGCTGGTCGCGGCGTTCGCGGGCGAGGATAATGCCCGCCGCGCGTACGTCCATGCGGTCGCGCAGCGCTATCGTTTTTTCAGTTACGGCGATGCGATGCTGATCGAAAGGCGTGAGTAAGCGCCGCTGAACGCTGATTATTGGTGTGAATGCGTTAATGAGTGAATGAGTGAACAGCCCCTCCCTGGCCCTCCCCCTTGCCGAAGGGGGAGGGAACCCTTCACTCCTTCACGCATTCACCCGTTCACGGGTTCCTATTGGCGTTTATCGACGGTTTCAAGGATACGGAAAAATGAGCAAACCAAAACCCGAAGCCCGCGACCGCTATCCGCATTTCCTTGCTATCACCACGCGCTGGATGGATAACGACGTCTACAATCACGTCAACAACGTCAACTACTATTCCTATTTCGACACGGTAGTGAATGAGTACATGCTGCGCGCAGGCATATTGAGCATGGAGACCGGGCCGGTGTGCCTGGTCGTAGAGACCGGCTGCCAGTACTTCAGCCCGATATCGTTTCCCGACATCGTGCACTGCGGCCTGCGCGCGGCGCACATCGGCACGAGCAGCGTGCGTTTCGAGATCGGCATTTTCCGCAACGACGATCAGGTCGCCGCCGCACAGGGACATTTTGTGCACGTCTGCTGCGACCGCGCAACACACCGGCCGCTGCCGATGCCGGATGGCATGCGGCGCGCGCTCGGGAAGCTGTGCGCGTGATCGAATTCACGGTATCCGCGACCGACGGCGCTGCCCGTCGCGGCACGCTCACGCTCGCGCACGGCGTCGTCGAGACGCCGGCGTTCATGCCGGTAGGCACCTACGGTACGGTCAAAGCAATGAGTCCGGCCGAACTCACGCAGATCGGTGCGCAGATCGTGCTCGGCAATACGTTTCACCTGTGGCTGCGTCCGGGGCTGGACGTAATTGCCGCGCATGGCGGACTGCATCGCTTCATGGGCTGGGATGGGCCGATCCTCACCGATTCGGGCGGTTTTCAGGTATTCAGCCTCGGCGCGCTGCGCAGGATCAGCGAGGAAGGCGTCAAATTTCAGTCGCCAGTCAACGGGGATGCATGCTTTCTCACGCCGGAAGAGTCGATGCGCATACAGCGCGTGCTCAACAGCGATATCGTCATGGTATTCGACGAGTGCACGCCCTGGCCCGCCGATGCCGCGCAGGCGCAGCAATCGATGGAGCTGTCGCTGCGCTGGGCCGCACGCTCGCATCACGCGTTTGACGCCGGCAGCGGCGCCGCGGGCGGCAACGTGAACGCGTTGTTCGGCATCGTGCAGGGCGGCATGTACGAACATCTGCGCGACCGCTCGCTGGCGGGGTTGACCGGCATCGGCTTCGACGGCTACGCGATCGGCGGCCTGTCGGTCGGCGAGCCGAAGGCCGACATGCAACGCATAC
>JAYWDM010000074.1:0-2623 GCA_043779885.1 Betaproteobacteria bacterium
ACCCGCGCCGTCGACGCGCATGCGCATGTATTCGGCGGTGCCGAATTTCCGTTTTCGCCGGCGACTTTGTACATTCCGCACCCAAGCCAGATGGGCACGCCGGCCAAGTTCCGCGCGGTGCTCGCGGCGCACGGCAGGACGCACGGGCTGCTGGTCGGCGCCGGGCCGTACGGCGAAGACAATCGCTGCATGCTGAAGGCCATCGCCGAAGCGGACGGGCATTTCAAGGGCATCGCGCTGGTAAAAGCGACGGCGTCCGAGCGTGAACTGGCTGATCTGAAGGACCAGGGCGTGGTCGGCGTGCGCATGAACCTGATGGGCCACGGCATGCGTCCGCTGGTCGAGCCGGGCGCGGATGAATTGCTCGCGCGGCTGAAATCGCTCGATATGTTCTTGCAACTGCATTTCCAGAAAGACGAATTGGTCGAGGCCGCGCCTGTCCTGCGCAAATCCGGCGTGCCCATGATGATCGACCACTTCGGCCGCCCCGACGTCGCGCGCGGGGTAGCGAGCCCGGGTTTTCAGACGGTGCTTGAATTCGGCAAGTCGGGCCAGGCCGTGATCAAGCTCTCGGGCCCCTTTCGCTCTTCCGTGCAGGGCTATCCGTACACCGATGTCGATCCGTTTATCGCGGCGGCCATCGACGCCTATACGCTCGAGCGCTGCGTGTGGGGTTCCGACTGGCCGTTCGTGCGCATGGACGAACGCATGGACTATGGTCCGCCGGCCGCCTGCCTGCCGCGCTGGCTGCCTGACGCCGAGGACCGTCAGAAAGTCTTGTGGGACACGCCGGCACGCTTGTTTGGTTTCAAGGCGTGAGGCGCCGGGCGCAAACCAATTTGAAAAATCCGGGACAGTCGTTGACTCGCGCTGATCGCCGCTGAGAGATTGTTTATACCGCACCCTGTTCGCCATCGACCACGGGCCAGATGCGGCGTCCCACCATAGGCGAGCGCGGCGCATGCGTCAGTTGCGGGCGCACCCTTCCCATCCAGGTGCCAGGGTCATGCGCCTCGGCCTCAAGCGGTGCAAAGTGTCGCTCGCGCAATTCGAGCGAGACGAATTCGTGCAGTATTGCGTGCTTGTACGCGCCGGCCGTGGCAAGCAGCTTGCGCGCGCCGATGCAGCCGGGCAGCGTGGCGAGCAAAGGCAGACGCTGCTGCGCGTACCATGCGCCCAGATCGTCTTCGACCGCGGGGCTGGCCGCGTTGTAATTCCCCATCTGGATCACGGGCCCGGGCGTCATTCCTGAGCCGCGTTGCGCCGCGGCGGGCCCGTCCACCCGCGTCTCTTCGGCCAGAATGCAGGCGGACGACTGCAGCCGCATGCCCATAAAGCGCCTGGTCTCGGGGCTCTGGCGCAGGAGCAGTTGGCCGGGACTCGGATTGAAAAAAGTGTGCGCCGTGATGCCGCCGAACAGCGCCAGGCAGCTCGTGCCGCCTTCACCATGCCCGAGAATGTAGTGCGCCGCCCACAGGTAACCCGGGCGCGCCAGCTTGTCGGGAATATGCACGTGGTGGAACCAGTCCAGATAATCGGCTTTGTGTTCGTCGGGCAGTTCGTAGCCGATTGCCCATATTCCCCTGTCCATGCCGGTCTCCCGTTTCACTCTGGAAAAAACATCGCCAGTGTAACTTCTCTGCATCCCGACGGCACCGGTTATCCAGCCGTAGTCTGCCTGTTGCCGGTCGCGTTCCGGACTCAAGTATCACCACCGCCTTGCCGTTAGTGTGAGCAGGGCCGACGACCGCGCAGCCGGCGGGCTGATCAAGTCGCGTCGTCGCAACGATTCAAACCAGCAGATCTCGTATCGCGGCAGGTTGTCGGATCGGTGCGGCTGTGCGCGTGACACGCGAAGTTCACGCGCGACGACGGGTCGGCGCATGCAATGGCCGTAATTGCGGGGCATGGCGCCGAACCGCGCCATTTCAAATTGACGATGGAGAATATTATGCAAAACCGGATTCGGGGTTCGGCGCGAACAGTCGCCAAACTGGCGTTTATCGTCGTTGGGCTGCTGGGTTCCACGCAAGCGCGCGCCGACGAAGATGCGAAGTACTTGGTTGCCGGTGTTGCGCCGGCTGCGCAGCAGCAATCAGTACGGTTTCCGGCGCTCAAGGCGGGCGGCGTACGCAGCGGCAGCGTCATGTTGATCAGCGATACCGGGACCGAGAACATGCGGGCCACGGCGTTCGCGCAGCGCGTAATGTCGCGGCCGGCACCTTCCGCCGGTTTCTGCATTCCGCGTTGAGTTTTCCGGCGGCGCCATTGCGCGCCGCGACCTCCCCTGTTGTTTGAAGGTTAGTGCGCAGGATCGAATTGCGCGCGCGGGAATTTGCCGCGACTGCGGTCCAGGTGGCATGATGCAGTCATGAACCGACTGCGACGATCCGGCCCCGCCGGCCGGTGCACGCCGGTATTTCTCTTCTGCGGGCATGGCAAGGGCGTGCAACATGAGTAACGCAAAGACGGCGTGCGGTTGGGGTGTGGTCGGCCTTGGCTGGGCGGCGGCAGAGTTTATTGTTCCGGCCATGGTCCAATCGGGTTCCACGCTGGCGGCGTGTCTTGGCAGCTCGCCCCAAAAAGCGCAGGCGTTCGCGCAGCGCTACGGCGTCGAGCGCGC
>JAYWDM010000075.1:0-42301 GCA_043779885.1 Betaproteobacteria bacterium
CGCCTCGACGCCGGACGAAGAGGCGCTGCTGGTCGACGTCGGCAAGGCGCTGGCGGCATTCCAGGAGACCATCGTCGCGGCGCGCACGCGCTTTGATGAATTTCGCGACGCGCTGGCGCGCGGTGACCGGGCGGCCGCCGCGCGCTACTCGATTCCCGCCCAGCGCGGCCTCAGGATTTTTATCGGCAGGGGCAATTGCAGCACGTGCCACACGGGGCCGCGCTTCACCAATGGCGAGTTTCACGATACCGGAATACCTTACTTCGCGGGCACGGCGCGCGTCGATCCTGGGCGCTACGAAGGCATCCGGCAGCTGCGGGAAAGCCGCTTCAACCTGCTCGGCCGGTACAACGACGATCCGGCGCGCACGACGGCGGTCGCCACGCGGCACGTCGATCTCGGCCACCGGAATTTCGGGGAATTCAAAGTGCCTTCGCTGCGCAATGCGGCCCTGACCGGACCGTACATGCACAACGGGCATTTCGGCACGCTGCGCGAAGTGGTGCGCTATTACTCGGAGCTTGACGTCGACCGGCTGCACGCCGACGGCGAGCAGATATTGAAACCGTTCACGCTCTCGGCGCAGGAAACCGACGACCTGATCGTTTTTCTGGAGAGCCTGACGGATTACCGGACCGACTGGCGGCGCAGCAAGGGCGGCGAGCCGACCTGCCGGTGACCGCCCGCAAGTTACCGCGTGCGGCGCGCCTGCTCGTAGAGCGGCGTCACGGTCGGCAGCAACGACTGAATCTGCTCGATGCGGTTGGCTTCGGCCGGGTGGGTGCTCAGAAATTCCGGCGGGCGGCTGCCCTGGTTGGCCTTCATCATTTTCTGCCACAGCGTGACGCCGGCGCGCGGGTTATAGCCGGCGCGCGCGGTGAGTTCGAGGCCGATGCGGTCCGCTTCGGCCTCGTCGAGGCGGCTGAATTTGGTCGCGATCAAGGCTTCGTAGGCGGTATTCGCGGCAGTGGCCGCGCCGTCGCCGAGACCGAGCAGCGCGGCGCCGACACCGAGCAGTCCCTGCGCGGCCATCGCCTGCGAAACCTGCTCGCGCGAATGCTCGCGCAGGGCGTGCGAGATTTCGTGTCCCATGACGACGGCGATCTCATCGTCGGCAAGATTGAGCTGCGTAATCAGGCCGGAATAAAACGCGATCTTCCCGCCCGGCATGCAAAATGCGTTGAGTTCGTCGCTGCGAATGACGTTGACTTCCCATTTCCAGCCCGGCGCGTCGGCGCGGAACACGCGGGTTTGCGGCTCGATGCGGCTGGCGATCGCGCGCACGCGCTGCGTCATCGCGGGGTCGGTATTGAGCGCGCCTTTGCCGGCCGCGTCGGCGCGCAGCTTGGCGTAGCTTTGCGCGGCCATCTGGTCGAGCTGCTCCGAGGATATCAGCAGGAGCTGCTTGCGCTCGGCGCCGACCGCGCCGCCTTCCGTAGTGCTGGCACAGCCGCCGATCGCGAGGGGAAGGCCGGCGGCCAGCAGGGCGACGAGCATTCGGGGTTTCACGGTATTTACTCCTTGTAGGCTTCGATCTGGATTGAAATTCTGACCTCGTCGCCGATGCCGGTCGCGCCGCGTTTAATGCCCCATTCGGAACGCTTGAGCGTGGCGGCGGCGGCCGCGCCGCACAGGTCCTTCTTGTTGACCGGGTGCTGAATGCAGCGGAACGACGTGACGTTCAGGCTGACCGGCCGCGTCACGCCCATCATCGTAAGATCGCCATCCGCGCCGGCGAGCGCATCACCCGCGAACCTGAGGGTATGCGATTTGAAGGCGATGGTCGGAAATTTCTCGACGTCAAGATAGTCGGCGCTCTTCACGTGCCTGTCGCGCGCGTCGTGGCCGGTGTCCACCGATGCCGTATCGATGACGACGTCGATGCTGCCCGCCCTGCCGGCGCGGTCCAGCACGACCCGGGCGGCGATGGTCTTGTTAAAGCGACCGTGTATCCACGAGATGCCGAGGTGCCCGGTTTCGAAGTATGCGTAAGTGTGCGCGAGGTCGCCGACGTAGATTTCGGCCGCCGCCGCGGGCACGGCGACTCCCAGCGCCATGATCGCCAGCGCGGATCTGCAAAACATGCCTTCCTCCGTTGATTTGACCGCCCGGAACAACTATTTTCCCGCGCCCGGCCTGGCCATCGCCACGACAATATGAAACCTTATCTGCACTTCATCGGCGACGGTATCGGTATCTTTCCACGCGCCCTCGCCGATATTGTACTGCAGACGCCTGATCGCAAACACGCCGTCGAACACGGCGGCGCCCGCTTCCTCCCGGTAGGTAAAAGGCGCGCTGACTTCGACGGTTTTGCCTTTGATGGTCAGCGGGCCCCGCACTTCGAATCTGCCGTTGCCCGCCGCTTTGATGCCCGCCGCCACAAACGTCGCCTTCGGAAAATTGCGCGCATCGAACCATGCCTTGCCTTTGGCCTCGTCGTTGACTTCGGCGTTATCAATGTCGAAACTGTCCACGTCAATCTCGATACGCGCTTTGCCGGCCGCGGGTTTGGCCGGGTCGAACGCGATCTGCGCCGTGAATTTCCTGAAGCGCGCTTCGACCGGCACGTTCATCTGCCGCGACACGCACGTAATGCGGCTCTTGTCATAGACGACCGGTTGCGCGGCCGCGACATCACCCAACAGGATTGAGCCCAGAATAAGCACGCTGCGCAGGGCGCTATGCATTGCTATTGCTGCCTTCCCGGGGTTTGACCCACGGCAGCATGCGTGAGAGTACGTCATCGCGCGCCATGATGTGGTGCTGCAACGCCGCGGCAACGTGGGCGACGACCGCCGCCAGCAGCGTGTAGTTCAATGTGATATGCACCCATTTCAGCTGATCCGCGAGAGGTTTGTTTTTGGCCAGCAGGTCGGGCAGCTGGACGACGCCGAGATACACCGTGGGCAGGCCCGCCGCCGAACTGTAAAGCCAGCCGCTGACCGGGATGATGATGATCAATGCATAGAGCAGCACATGCGCCGCCGCCGCCGCCCGGCGCTGCCACGCCGGCATGCCGGCGGGCAGGGCCGGCGCAGGGTGCGTCAGGCGCCAGGCGAGACGCGCAAGCGCGAGCAGGAACACCGTGACGCCCAGCCATTTGTGCCACGAGTAGTACTTGAGCTTGGGCGGCGCGAGCGGCAAATCGACCATGTAGACGGCAAGCGCGAAACCGCATGCGGCAAGCGCGAAGATCAGCCAATGCAGGGCGATGGCAGTCTGCGTGTAACGAGCGGCGGTCGGCATGAGCGTGCTTGCGCGGCAGCAACGGGATCAGGATAAAGCCGGATTCTAGTCTATCCGGCGGACAGTTCGCGGGCCGCCGCCTGCCGGATTACGCGGAGCTCTTGCCGTGCGCGCGGAAAAACGACGCTGACGCGCGTGCCGGCGTCCTGCGGCCCGGCGGTCAGTCGCGTGTCGGCATTGTGGCATTGCGCGATCTCGCGCACGATCGCCAGACCCAGTCCGCAGCCTTCCGCGCCGGTGCCGAGCACGCGGTGAAAGCGCTCGAATACGCGCTCGCGTTCGGCGGCCGGGATGCCCGGTCCGTTGTCTTCGACCTCGAGCAGCACGTGATCGTCCGCCGCCGCGACGCGTGCCGTGACGCGGCCGCCGCGGTGGGTGTAGCGGATCGCGTTGTCGAGCAGATTGCCCAGCATTTCCCTGATCAGAAAGGTATCGCCCTCGATCATGGCAGCGGACGCGCCGTCAAACCCCAGATCGATATCGCGCGCGAGCGCGCGCGGCACCCACTCCGTGGTGGTGTTGCGCGCGAGTTCGGCGAGGTCGAGCGGCTGCAGCACCTGCACGCGGCCGGAGCCGGGCTCGGCGCGCGCGAGCGTCAGCAGTTGATTGACCAGATGCGCGGTCTGTTCCGTCGCGGTATTCAGCTGCAGCAGCGTATGATGAACTTCGCCGGGGTCCCGCTGCCGCAAGGCGAGTTCAGTCTGCGTTTTGATGCCGGCGAGCGGCGTGCGCAACTGGTGCGCCGCGTCGGCTATGAAGCGCTGTTGTGCCGACAAGGCGGATGCGAGCCGGGCCAGCAAATCGTTCATGGCGCGGATCAGCGCGCGCACTTCGCCCGGGGCGTTTTGCTCCGGCAACGCGCTCAAGTCGCGATGCGAGCGGCTGCCGATTTCTTTTTGCAGTGCGGCGAGCGGCCGCAGTCCGCGATCGATGCCGAACCAGACCAGCGCGCCGATCAGCGCGATCAGCAGCAGTTCGGGCAGCAGCATGCCGAGCAGCACTTCGGTGGCCAGCGTGCGCCGCTTGTTCAGCGTTTCAGCGACCAGAATCAGCACCGGGTGGTCGCCCGTATCGCCCGTAACCTGCGAATAGAGCGCCGCTACCCGCACCGGGCTGCCGCGATAATTTCCGTCGTAGTAAACAGGCTTGCCGGGCGGCGCCTGCTCATCAGGCGCGGGCAGTCCGCGGTGTCCCGTGACGAACGCGCCCTTCGCATCGCTGACCATGTAGTAAATTCTGTCGTGTTTGTCGGACTCAAGCATGTCGAGTGCGGCGCTCGGCAGGTCGACACGCACCCTGCCGTCGATTACGCGGGTCTGCCGGCCGATATCGAACGCCGAGTCGAACAGCGCATAGTCATAGGCGAGGTTCGCGAAGTTAAACGCGTAGTAATACGTCACCACCGCGCTGATCAGCGTTACGAGTACGATGGGAGCGAGCAGCGAAGAGAGCAGCTGGCGCCGCAGCGAGGCGTGTTCGGATTCGGGCGCCTGCCGCGCGGGGAGCGCGCTCATGCGTCCTTGTCGAGCAGGTAGCCCAGGCCGCGTATCGTGCGTATCGCAACACCCGCGGGCTCGACCTTCTTGCGCAGCCGGTGCACGTATACCTCGATGGCGTTGGCGCCAACCTCCTCATTCCACCCGTAGAGCTGCTCCGCGAGCTGTTCCTTGTTGACCACGCGCCCGCTGCGCATCATCAGCACTTCGAGTACGCCGAGTTCCCGCGCCGACAGTTCGAGCGGCGCGCCGTTGAGCGTCGCGCGTCTGCCGCTGGTGTCGAGCGTCAGCGGGCCATGCGTGAGCAGCGCGCTGCCGCCGGTCTGGCCGCGGCGTATCAGCGCGCGCACGCGCGCCTCGAGTTCGGGCAGGTCGAACGGCTTGGTCATATAGTCGTCGGCGCCCAGGTCGAGCCCCTTGACGCGGTCGGGCAGGGCGTCGCGCGCGGTCAGCACCAGCACCGGCACGCCGGCGCCGCGTCGCCGCAGCCGCCGGAGGACCTCGAAACCGCCGAGCTTGGGCAGACCCAGATCGAGTATCACCAGATCGTAATTTTGTGCGGACAGCACGTGGTCGGCGTGTTCGCCGTCATGCGCGCAGTCGACGGCAAAATCGGACTGCCGCAGCGAACGCGTGAGGCCGTCGGCCAGTACCGGGTCGTCTTCGACGATAAGGATGCGCAAAGGTTAAGCCCATGAATCCGGAATATTTGCGGCCTTATAGTGTAGCGCAGTGGCAAATCCCGTGCGGTATGGTACATTTCGCTTCCGCAAACCATGCTGACGCGACGTAAGTTTCGCGTAAGGAAGAGCCGTTCGTGTTAATAAACCAGGGTGCCGCCGCGCGCGCGTTTGCAGTGCCAGTTTGCGCGTCGCCTGCCGCGCTGATGCGGGGTGCGCGCGCGTTTGCGCTTGCGGTGCTCCTCGCAAGCGTGAGCGCAGCCGTCGCCGGCGCAGAGCCGGCGCCTGCCACGGTTGCATTGAATCCCGGCCTTGAGCAGTTAACGCTGCGCCAGGCGGAGATCGCTTTTGCAGCCCGCAATCGTGAACTGCAGCTCGGCCAGCGTCTGATCGAAGGTGCGCAGGCCGACCGCCTGTCCGCCGCGCAACGGCCCAATCCGAATGTGTCGCTCAACGCCAGTCCGCTCAATCCGCACTCGGGGCTCGGCTCGGGCGATCTGCGCGAAAAGCAGCTCGGCACTACATTCGGCGTGCAGCAATTATTCGAACGGGGCGGCAAGCGCGAATTGCGCATGCAGGCCGCGGACCACAACATCACGGCAAGCCGCGGTGATTATGCCGATATCCATCGTCAGCAGAAAGTCGCGCTGTACGTCGCTTATTACGAACTCGTCGCGGCGCAGGAGAAGCTGCGCATAGCCACGGAGACCGCCGGGCTGTTCCAGAAGACGATAGACGCGGTGGAACTGCGTCTGAAGGCCGGCGACATCGCGCGGTCCGAAGTGGCGCGCATCCGGGTCGATGCGCTGCGCGCGCAAAACGACGCGCGAACCGCGCAGGCCGAACGCCAGAAGGCGCAGACGTCGCTTGCGTATGTGATCGGCGCGGAGCGCGACGCCTCGCGCATCAATGCTATCGATGGCTGGCCCGCGATGAGCGCGGCGGACGGCGCGTTCGGGATCGACCAGGCGCTCGGCGGGCGCGCCGACGTGCAGGCGGCCCAGGCGCGGGTTGCTGCCGCCGACAAGAACCGCGAACTGGCGCGCGCACTGCGCACGCGCGACGTCACGGGCTCGGCGCAGTTTCAGCATTTCCCGGGCGATTTCAGCAACAATACGTTCGGCGTCGGAGTGAGCGTGCCGTTGTTCACCAACTACTATTTTGAAGGCGAGATTCGGCGCGCGGAAGTGGAGTTGCAGATCGCGCGCGAAAACTTCGAGCGTGTCCGCGCGCTGGCGCTGGGCGAGATCGTGAAGAGCCGCGCCGACCTCGACTCCGCGCGCGATCGCGTGCAGCGTTTTCGCGAAGTGCTGCTCGCTGAAGCGCAAAGGTCCGCCGAGGGCGCCGAATTCGCGTACAGCCGCGGCGCGATCGGCGTGATGGATCTGCTCGATGCGCGCCGCCAGCTCTATGCGACGCGGCTCGAAGCTTCAGGCGCGCAGGCCGACTACGCCCGCTCGCTCGCCGCGTGGCAGGCCGCCGTGGCGACTGCGGAGATCGAACCCACGACTGCGGGAAAATGACCCGGCCGCAGGCGATTAACCGTTATCCCGGCAATAACCGGAACAACGGCAAGGGGAATGACATGCGAATTGTCTGTTGCGGCGCGCTGCTCATGGTGATCGCGGCGTCCGGTTGCGATAACGGCACGAAACTCCTGGCGCTGCCGCAACCCAAGGTCAACGGCGAGACTATTGTCTTCGCGCCCGACAGCCCGCAACTTTCCTCGCTGGCCACGGAGGCGGCGGTCGAACGCGCGGCCGCCGCCGCGACCCTGAACGGCAGGCTGGGCTGGAACGAAGACAAAACGGTGCGCATTTACACGCCGTTTGCCGGCCGTGTCACGCGCATCCTCGCGCAGCCCGGCGAGAAAATTCAGCCGGGCCAGACGCTGGCGGTCATCGCGTCCCCCGATTTCGGGCAGGCGCAGGCCGATGCTCGCCGGACCGAAGGCGAATATGCGCTGGCCGGCCAAAACCTCGCGCGCGTCAAGGACCTGCATGCGCACGGCGTAGCGCCCGCGAAGGATCTGCATGCGGCCGAGGCCGATTACGGACGCGCTGAATCCGAACTGCAGCGCACGCAGGCGCGGCTGAAGCTCTACGGCGGCGGTACGCAGGTAGATCAGACCTACGCGCTGAAAAGCCCGCTGGGCGGCGTCGTCGTTGAGAAAACCATTAACCCCGGCCAGGAACTGCGCCCCGATCAGATGGGCGGCGCGCCCGCCCTGTTTGTCATCACGGATCCGGCGTATTTATGGGTCTTGCTGGATGCGGCGGAGAAGGACCTGCCGCACGTCAGGATCGGCAAGACCATCAACGTCCGCGTACCGGCCTATCCCGACGCCGTGTTTCCAGCCAAGGTCACCACCGTGTCCGATTTTCTGGATCCCGCGACGCGCACGATCAAGGTGCGCGCCGAGCTTGCCAACCCGCAGCGGCAGTTGAAGGGCGAAATGTTCGTCACGGCCGCGCTTAATGACGCCACCGCCAGGGTGCTGCAGGTGCCGCTGCGCGCGGTGTTTTTCCAGGGCGGCAGGCATTTTGTGTTTGTCGAACGCGGCACTGGCTCGTTCGCGCGCCAGGAAGTGAAGACCGGCGATGCGTATGACGGCAACGTCACTATTCTGTCGGGCTTGCAGCCGGGACAGAAAGTGGTGAGCGAGGGCGCGTTGTCACTGCAGCAGATGCTGCAGCCGCGCCGCGTCGTCAAGTAGCGGGCCGCTGGACGGCACGCGGGCGCGATCATGATCAGGAAGATTGTAGAGTTTGCGCTCACCAAGCCGCTGTTCATCATTCTCGGCACGGTACTGTTCATCGGCGGCGGCGTGCTTGCCTTCAGGCAACTGCCGGTCGAGGCGTTCCCCGACGTAACCGATACCCAGGTCACCGTGATCACGCTGCTTCCTGGGCGCGCCGCCGAAGAAGTGGAGAAGCAGGTCACGCTGCCGCTGGAGGTCGCGCTCGCGGGACTGCCCAATTCGATCCGCATGTTTTCGCACACGCAGTTCGGTCTGTCGTTCATTATCCTGACCTTCAATGACGACGCCAACGCCTATTTCGCGCGCCAGCAGGTGGTCGAGCGGTTGCGCGAAGTCGAACTGCCGGAGGGCGCGAGGCCGCAGCTTGCGCCGCTGTCGACGCCGATCGGCGAAATCTACCGCTATCGCGTCAAGTCGGACCACCTCGACTCGCGCGACCTGCGCACCATTCAGGACTGGACGGTCAGCCGGCAGTTGCGGCTGATCCCCGGCGTCGCGGACGTGGTGAGCCTCGGCGGCTTCATCAAGCAGTATGAGGTCAATCCCGATCTGGCCAAAATGAAGTTCTACAAGATCACGCTGCAGCAATTGTTCACCGCATTGCAGCGCGCCAACTCGAATGCCGGCGGCGGCTATGTCGAGGTGCCGCCGCAGCAGTTCCTGATCCGCGGCATCGGGTTGCTGCGCTCGGCGGACGAAGTGCTGCACGTGATGGTGGCCGAGCGTAATGGCGTGCCCGTGCTGGTCAAGGACATTGCGACGCTGTCGACCGGCTCGGTGCCGCGCCAGGGCGTGATCGGCCAGGACGACGACGACGACATCGTCGCCGGCGTCGTGCTGATGCGCAAGGGCGAAAATCCGTCGACCGTGTTGTCGGCGATCAAGCAGAAAGTGGACCTGTTGAACAGCACCGTGCTGCCCAAAGGCGTCGAGCTCGTGCCGTACTACGACCGCTCGTGGCTGATCGGCAAGACGCTGAAAACGGTGTTCACCAATCTTGTCGAGGGCGCGATGCTGGTGACGCTGGTGCTGCTGCTGTTTCTCGGCAACCTGCGCGCGGCGGCGATCGTCGCGCTGATCATCCCGCTGTCGCTGCTGGGGACTTTTCTCGGCCTGACATGGATAGGCATTCCGGCCAACCTGCTGTCGCTCGGCGCGATGGACTTCGGCATCATCGTCGATGGCGCGGTAATCGTCGTCGAGAACGTATTCCGGCGGCTGTCGGAGGGCAGGGAGTTTCACGACGACAAGGTCGATCGCCACGAAGACCGGCACCGGCTCAAAGTCATACTCGACGCCACGATCGAAGTGGGGCGGCCAACGCTGTTTTCGATGCTGATCATCATCGCCGCGCACATCCCGATCTTCACATTGCAGCGCCACGAAGGCCGCATCTTCGCGCCGATGGCGTACTCGGTGACTTCAGCGCTGGTGGTCTCGCTGATTTTTTCGCTGACGCTGGTGCCGCTGCTGTGCTACCTCCTGCTGCGAAAGAAACTGCCGCATCATGACAATGCGCTGGTCGAGCGCTGCAAGAAAATCTATGAGCCTGCGCTGAAATGGGCGCTGGACCGCAAAAAACTCGTGGTGCTCGCGGCGACCGGCGCGCTTGCCGCCAGCCTCGCCGTGGCGCCGCAACTGGGCACCGAGTTCCTGCCGGAGCTGAACGAAGGCTCCATATGGCTCAACGTGCCGCTGCACCCGAGCATCTCGGTGAGCGAAGCATCGCGCGAGATGGGACGCATGCAGGACGTGCTCAAAAAAATTCCCGAGATCAAGACCGTGGTGTTCAAGGCCGGCCGCCCCGAGGACGGCACCGATCCCAAGCTCATCAGCATGGCGGAAATACTGGTCGACCTGAAGCCCGAGTCGGAGTGGACACGCAAAGTCACCAAACGCGACGTGATGCTCGAAATGGATCAGGAGTTATCAAAAATTCCTGGCATGCAGGCGAGCTTCTCGCAGCCGATACGCGACAACATCCTGGAGAGCATTTCCCAGATCGACGGCCAGATCGTGGTCAAGATTTTCGGCGACGACCTGGACGTGCTGCGCGACTATGCGGGCAGGGTGCTGGCCGCGATTGCGGACGTGCGCGGCGTCTCGCGCGCGATGATCGACCGGCAGGGTGAATTGCCGCAGACGCTGATCGAGATCGATCGCGCGGTCGCGGCGCGCTACGGACTTAATGTCGCGGACATCGAGGACGTGATCGAGACCGTCCTCGGCGGCAAAGTCGCGACCAGCGTGTGGGAGGGCGAGAAACGCTTCGGCATCGTGGCGCGCCTGAAGGAAGACCAGCGTGCGCTCGACGAATTGCCGAATATCCTGGTGACGACCCCCAATGGCGCATACCTGCCTTTGTCGAGCGTGGCGAAGTTCCGCACCATCGGTGGCAGCATGAACATCAGCCGCGAGAATGGCGGACGCGTTATCGCCATCGGAGTTTTCATCCGCGACCGCGATATGGGCAGTGTGGTGGCAGACATGCAGAAGAACGTCGCCAAATCGGTGAAGCTGCCCGCCGGCTATTACATGGCGTGGTCGGGAGAATTCGAGAACCAGGAGCGCGCGATGGCGCGATTGGCGGTGGTCGTGCCGCTGTCGGTGCTGCTGATCTTCATCCTGCTGTTCGACGCGTTTCAGTCGTTCAGGAGCGCGCTGCTGATCATACTCAATATTCCGTTTGCGATGATCGGCGGCATATTCGCGCTGCTCATCACGGGCATCCCGTTGTCGGTGTCGGCGGCGATCGGCTTCATCGCGTTGTTCGGCCAGGCGGTGCTCAACGGCGTCGTGATGGTCACCTATTACAACCAGTTGCAGCGTGCCGGCGCAACACCCGTCGAAGCCGTAATCAAGGGCTCGCTCGTCAGGTTGCGCACGGTGCTGATGACCGCGTTGCTCGCCATGATGGGCCTGATGCCGATGGCGTTGTCGCACGACATCGGGTCCGAAACCCAGAAACCGCTCGCGGTGGTCGTGATCGGCGGACTCATAACCGCGACATTGCTGACGCTGATCGTGCTGCCGACGCTGTACGTGCTGTTCGAGCGCGGCCGAACACGCGAACTGCGCGAGGAAAATACGCCCGCATCGCCATAAAAATGCTTGCAATCAGAGACCTGTAAGTCTGGCGTAAGTTTGGCTGGTTAATCTTGCGCCGTGGCTGCATCCATACGGAGCGGCCACATTGCTCCTCGCAGTTGCAGGGTGATGGCTGCTGCTGAGACAGTTATCATCCGGGCCGCGATTGCCGGCTGGTGGGGTGACCCACCGGCCGGAATTTTTGTACCGCGGCGCGCGCGAAGGGGTACTGTACCAACCAAATGCAGGCGGTCTTTCAGACGCAAGGTATGCAACCGGCCCGGCAGCGGGCCCTTACGCTAAATCTGACTATCCGGAACAACGTGAAAACCCGCAATATTCTGTTCATGACGATTGCCGCTGCGGCGGCGGTTGCGGCGGCTGTGTGGTCGTACACGCAGTATGCCGCGCGAGGCGAAGACGCGCGGCCGCAAACTGCGGCGCCCGCGCGGCTCAACGCGCGGGAATTGCGCTTCGCCGCGGACTCGCCGCA
This sequence comes from Betaproteobacteria bacterium, assembly GCA_043779885.1. GTDB lineage: Bacteria > Pseudomonadota > Gammaproteobacteria > Burkholderiales > SG8-41 > PALSA-1004. The sequence continues at coordinate 11,767 of JAYWDM010000075.1, forward strand.
ACTGAACTTCGTCAAGATTGAATCGGTTCTGGCACTGCCCGAGCCGTTGCTCGACCCGTTGAACGCGCGCATCGCTTACGATGAAAACCACACCGTACGGGTCAGTTCGCCGATCGCCGGACGCGTCACGCGCATATTCGTGCAGCCGGGCGATCGTGTCGCCGCCGGGCAGACCCTGGTCCGGCTTGACGCGCCCGAATTTGCGAGTGCCGCGGCGGACGTCGCGAAATCGCGCGCCGATCTGCAGTTCAAGCAGAAGTCTTACGCGCGGGCGAACGAGCTTCATCAGGCAGAGGTCATCGCGCGCAAGGATTTCGATTCCGCGGAAAGCGACCTGCGCCAGTCGGAGGCGGAGCACGACCGGGCCAGGCTGCGGCTGCGCAATCTGGAACCGAACCTGAGCGACGCGCCCGGCAATGGATACACGCTGCGCGCGCCTATCGCCGGCATCGTTACGGAACGCACGGTTAACCCCGGTTCCGAAGTCAGGCCCGACGCGCCGAATCCGCTGTTTGTCATCACGGACCCGACCCATCTGTGGGTCATGATCGACCTGCCTGAGCGGTATCTGGGCAAGATCCATGGCGGGCAGAAGGTCACGATCGATGTCGACGCCTATCCCGGCGGCGATTTTTGGGGGCGCGTCGCCTCAATTGGCGAGGTGCTCGACCCGGCGACCCGGCGCGTGCAGGTGCGGGTCGTGGTCGATAATCCGAACCGCCAGCTCAAGCCCGAGATGTACGCACGGGTGACCCCGATCAACGACGCGGGCGTCAGGCTGCCGCGGATACCGAATTCGGCGTTGCTGACCGTGGGACTCTACAGCTACATATTCGTGGAAAAAGAACCCGGCGTGTTTGAGAAACGGCAGGTAACCCTCGGCCTGCAGGGCCGCAGCGAGAGTTACGTCAAACACGGCCTGGCAAGCGGCGAGCGGGTGGTTACAGTGGGCGCCCTGCTGCTTAATTCCGAGCTGACGGGCGTCGAGTAGTTCGCCCGCAGGAAAGCGCCATGCTGGACAGACTCATTACGTTCGCACTGCAGCAGCGCGTCTTCGTGCTCGCATTGGCCGTCGCATTGGCGATTTTCGGATGGAACGCGTGGCGCAATCTGCCGGTGGAGGCGTTTCCCGACGTGCAGGACGTGCAGGTGCAGATCATCACCCAGGTTCCGGGCCAGGCGCCGGAGGAAGTCGAGCGTTCCGTTACGCTGCCGATCGAACGCGAGATGAGCGGCGTGCCGCGCATGACGCAGTTGCGCTCGGTTTCCATTACAGGCCTGTCGGTTGTCACGCTGACGTTCGCCGACCGCACCGACGATTATTTTGCGCGCCAGCAGGTGCTCGAGAAACTGCAGAACATAAGCCTGCCGCCCAATATTCTGCCCGCGCTGGCGCCGCTGTCCAACGCAGTCGGCGAAATCTATCGCTACGTCATCACCGCGCCGCCCGACATGCCGCTTACCGAGGTGCGTGCATTGCAGGACTGGACGCTCAAACCCGCGCTGCGCCGCACGCCCGGCGTTGCCGATATCGTCAGTTTCGGCGGGCTGGTGAAGGAGTACCAGGTCAAGGCCAATCCGTTTCTGCTGCGCAAGTACGCGATTACCATCGACCAGCTGGCGCAGGCGCTTGCAAACAACAGCGCGAATACCGGTGGCGGCCTCCTGAAGCGCGGCGACGAGGCGTTGGTGATCCGCGGCATCGGCCTGTTTTCGAGCATGGATGACATTCGACACGTGGTTGTCGCATCGCGCAATGGCAGGCCGATACAGGTCGGCGATCTCGCGCGCGCGGAAATCGGCGGACGCCCGCGTTCGGGGATCGTCGCCTTCAACGAGCGCGACGACGTGGTGCAGGCGATCGTGCAGATGACCAAAGGCGGCAACGCGACCAAGGTCGTCGAGGACCTGAAAGTCGAGATTGCCAAGGTGGCGGCGAGGCTGCCGCCGGGAGTGAGCATAGTCCCGTACTACGATCGCACCGATCTTGTGAAACATACGGTGCACACCGTCACCGAGAATCTGGCCATAGGTGCTGCGCTGGTGGTGGCGATATTGATGCTGTTTCTGCGCAACTGGTATGCGGCGCTGGTCGTCGCGACCGTGATTCCGCTGTCGCTGCTGTTTGCGTTCGTGCTGATGGATGCAAGGGGCGTCGGCGCGAATCTGATCTCGCTGGGCGCGGTCGATTTCGGCATTATCATCGACAGCGCGGTGGTGCTGGTCGAGGCGCTCATGGTGAAGCTCGCGGCGGGCGCCGCCGAACATAACCCGATCCACAGCGGTTACGGCTGGCGCGTGCACACGCTCAAAAATACCGCTGTCGAGTTGGGCCGGCCGATCATGTTTTCGAAGGCGATCATCATCCTCGCGTTCATGCCGATTTTCACTTTCCAGCGCGTTGAGGGCAAAATCTTCTCGCCGATGGCTTTTACGCTGACATTCGCGCTGCTCGGCGCGATACTGCTGACGTTGACGCTGGTGCCGACGCTGCTCAGCTACGCGATGCGCAAAGGCGACCTGGCCGAAAAGCACAGTGCGTGGATGCATCGCTTGCAGCAGCGTTACCGCAAACTGCTGCAATGGGCGGAACTGCACCGGAAGATCGTCGTGACCGTCTCGGTCGCGATGCTGGCGCTGGCGCTGGCACTCGCGCCTAGACTCGGCAGCGAGTTTCTGCCCAAGCTCGACGAGGGCAATATCTGGCTCACCATCACCTTGCCGCCCTCGACCGCCATCGAACGCACCAAGGAAGTCGAACGCGAAGTGCGCCGCATGTTGAAGAGCTACCCTGAGGTCAACAACGTCATAACCCAGGTTGGCCGTCCCGATGACGGCACGGACCCCAAGGGGCCCAACAACCTGGAAATTCTGGCCGATCTCCAGCCGCGGGGGACGTGGCGCTTTCACAGCAAGGATGCGCTGGTCGCCGACATGACGCGGAAAATTCAATCGATGCCCGGAGTGCCGACCAATTTTTCACAGGTGATCGAAGACAATCTGAACGAAGCCCTGTCCGGCGCCAAGGGCGAAATCGTGGTCAAGATTTTCGGGCCCGACCTGCAGATACTTGAAGACAAAAGCGAGCAGGTGGTCAGTGTGCTGGCGTCGATTCAGGGCGCCGCGGATGTCGGTGCGTTCAAGATCGGCGGCCAGACGGAGTTGACCGTCACCCTCGATCGCACGCGCATGGCGCGTTACGGCATCAATATCGGCGACGTCAACACGACCATACAGACGGCTCTCGCGCCGAGCACCGTCAATACGTTCTATGACGGCGACCGGCGTTTTGACGTGACGATACGTCTCGACGAAGAGTTCAGGGACGCGGTCGATGATGTGGCGGACCTGCCGATTGCGCTGCCGGGCGGCGCGGGCACCACCATTCCGCTCGGGTTTATTGCCGACATCGCGGTGCGGCAGGGAGCGGGCAGGGTATCGCGCGAGGCCGGCGGCCGCAATGTCGCGGTCAAGGCCAACCTGCTCGGGCGCGACCAGGGCAGCTTTGTCGAGGAGGCGATGGAGAAAGTCAGCGCCAGGGTCAAACTGCCTCCCGGTTACTACATGACGTGGGGTGGCCAGTTCGAAAATCAGCAGCGCGCCATCGCGCGTCTGAAGGTCATCATCCCGATTTCCGTGTTTCTGATTTTTGTGCTGCTGTTCTGGGCGTTTGGCTCGGTCAAGCAGGCGCTGCTCGTATTGATGATGGTGCCTTTTACATTGATCGGCGGGCTTGCGGGACTCGCGATAGCAGGTTTGCACCTGTCCGTTTCAGCCGCGGTCGGCTTTATTGCGGTGGCCGGCATTTCGGTGCAGAACGGCGTCATCATGGTCGAGCAGTTCACCGAAATAATGCGCAACGGCAAAAGCCTCGCCGAGGCGGTTGTCGAAGGCGCCGTGTCGCGGTTGCGGCCCATCATCATGACCGCGCTGATGGCGGGGCTGGGACTGCTGCCGGCCGCGCTCTCGCAGGGCATCGGTTCGGAGACGCAGCGCCCGTTCGCGGTAGTCATCGTCGGCGGCATCGTATCCGCGACGCTGTTTACCCTGTTGCTGCTGCCAATGCTGTTCCCGTTGTTCGCCGAGGAAAACCAGGAAACCGCCGGGGACGCAGAGTAGGGTAGTGTAAATCTGGACGCCGGCGGCGCCGGCAGGGAGTGCTTATGTCACCGGTATTTCGCAAGGAGCAACGCCATCTTTCGGCCGACGAGCGTCTGCAGGTTAATGCCATCAAGCAACTCGCCGAAGACCTGCACGACGTGATCGATATGCTGCCGGCGTCGCGCACGCGCGACGTCGCCCGGATCAAGCTGGAGGAGACCGTGATGTGGTCGGTGAAGGCGATTTCCGAGGCACTTTGAGGCGCGCCGTCCGCTCGTCGTCGCGCGGATCTTCCTGCCGGGCGGCGTTTTGTGCAGTATCGGGATGTATGCTGCCGCAACGCCATGCCCCGCCTCGCACATGTTGACTGTTGAACATCACGCCTCGCCGCCCGCCGATTTCCTCGCCGATGAGGTGGAGGGTCATGCCTACTACAAGGTGTTTCAGGACTCCGCCATTGAAAACTTCGATTTCGGCTATTTCGTGGTCAGGCGCGATGGCGAGCGGGTCGCCGTCGCGCCCTATTTCGTGACCCGCTACCGCGTCAATACGACGCTTGCGGAAGGCCGGCTCAAGCGCATGCTGGGCTGGCTTTCGTTCCACATTGCCTGCGTCGGGCATCCGAGCGCGGACCTGGGCATGATCGACGGCGAAACATCGGCTGAGGTATTGCAGGCAATCAACGCCGAGTTGTTCAAGCGCGCGGCGGTCGTTGCGTACAAGGATTTTGGCGCGGATTTGCCGCTGACCGGATTTTCGCGCGAGCCCAATCTGCCCGTTGCGCGGCTCGCTATCGCCGGTGATTTTTATTCCGCACTGAGCGGACCGGCGCGTCGCGCGCTGCGCCGGCGCCAGCGCAAGGCCGGCATGCTGCGCATCGAGGAATGCGATAGCTACCCGGCGGAGCAAGCCGATCGCATCCATGCGTTGTATCTGCAAACGCTCGCGCGGGCAGAGATGGTGCTGGAGAGACTCACCCCGCTTTTTTTTGCCAATATCGCGCCGCTCGGCAAGTACGTCCTGTATTGGGAGGGCGACACCCTGATCGGTTTTACATTATTGATCTGCAAAGGCCGGACCATGCTCGCGAAATACCTTGGCATGGACTACGCGAGGGCGCGTCGCTACGGATTGTATTTCGTGATGTTGCTCAATCAAATCGACATATGCGTGCGGGATGGCTACACGATCTATCAGACGGGCCAGAGTGCCTACGATTTCAAGGTGCGTCTCGGCAGCCGGCTGATTCCGACCTTTATCTATTTCAGGCACCGCAATCCGCTCATGCACAAGGTGCTCACGGCGATCATGCGGATGGCCGCCTATCGCGAGCGTGCCGCGTGCGCAGGCGCGGGGGAATGCGCGGTCTGAAGGACGCCGTGCCGCGCCTAAGAGGACTCTTCAGCACGATGAAACCCGCGCGCGTTTGATGGCGTCAGGGACTCTGTCTATAGCCTGGCTGCCTGTCGCGGATCCTGTCCGCTGTCGACGCCGGCCCATTTGATGATTTTGCCGCGTTTGTCCTCTATGCAGGAAAGCTGCCCCGCGAAATAGCGATACGACCCGTCCGCCATGCGCAGCCGGAACCCGGACGCGCATTCCTCGCCGGTGGCAGCGATGCGGTCCCACGACGCCTTCACGCGATCGGCATCTTCGGGGTGGACCACGCTTAACCAGCCGCTGCCCTGCAGTGATCCGGGCGCGAGGCCGGTGAGTTCGTAAAACAGGTCGTTTACATATTCGAAGTTGCCGTCGAGCCGGCGCATGTACCATAAGTGCGGCATGCTCGATGCGAGAGCCTGGTAATGCTCTTCGCTGCGTTGCGCGGATGCCTCCGCCTGCAGGCGTCCGGCGTGGCTGCGCTCAAGCATTTCAAGTCTGGACTGGGCGATCTCGCGCATCATCCTTCCCTCGTAGCGCGACCTTTGCAGCGATTCGATCAGCGCTATGCCGAGCAGGACGACCGCGAAATAACCCACCGTGTAGACCAGGTCCCATATCTCGGGGACGAGAAAAGTGGCAAAAGGCGGCACAAAAAAATAGGTGCCGATCAGATACCCGCCGGCGACGACCAACAGCGCGGGCAACAGCCCGCAATAGAATTCGACCAGCAGTGCGGCAATGGTAAAAGTCAGGAACGGCAGATAGTCCCGCAGAACCGGATGCAACGCGAAGCGGATAGCCGCCGCAATGCCAAGTGCGGCAGCCGCAGCGGCGTACGGTCTCACGCCACCGGGGGCCCAGCGCTTGGCGTTTTTGGTTTTCATGCGGCCATTGGCTGAGTTAGCGCAGCCGCGATACGGGCGGCATGCACCGTAGCAGGCGCGGTGTATAGCGTACGCTCAAGCGGGTCGCCGATAGCACGGATCAACGGGGTAAAGCCTCTGTAAATCAAGCGCTAACGATGCTGGCATCTGTGTTACATTTATGCCTGTTCAGGCGCCAAACCCGGGCGTCAAGCCCGACGGCGCAAATGCCGTAAACGACCCGCCGAAGCGTGCCCCACTCGAATCCGGAGAACTTGCAACGAATGCTGACACGAGACATCAACCTGGTCGCAGGTGAAGACGCAGTATTGCTGTTGCATGGACTTGCCGCAAGCCCCCTGGAGATGCGCTACGTTGCGCGCGCACTGCACCGCGACGGCTTCTCGGTGCATGTGCCGCACCTGCACGGCTACGGATATGGCGGGGTCGCAACCGACAGTCGGGAATGGCATGTGCGCGCATGCACGATATTTGACCAGCTGCGGCGCGACTATCGCACGGTTTCGATAGGCGGGTTGTGTATCGGCGCCGTGCTGGCGCTGAGCCTGGCCGCCGAAAAAGGCCGCGACGTTGCAGCGCTGTCGCTGTTGTCGACAACGCTGGCCTACGATGGCTGGTCGGTGCCGTGGTACCGGTTTTTGCTGCCGTTTGGTTATTACACGCCGTTGCGGCATGTATACGCTTATCACGAGCGCGAGCCGTATGGACTGAAGAACGAGGTGCTGCGCAAACGCATTGCGCGCACGGCGCAGCAGGCGGCGCTGACCGAGGCCGGCGCGTCCAGCCTGCCCATGAATCATATTTACCAGGCGATGCGCCTGATCGGCCGCGTCAAGCGCAATTTAGGCCATGTGCTGGCGCCGGCGCTGGTGGTGCACGCCGTCGATGACGATACGGCGAGCGTGAAAAGCGCCGATTTCGTTATCGACCACATCGGTTCGCAGGTCGTGCGCAAGATTTTTCTCGGCGACAGTTATCACATGGTTACGATGGATAACGAGCGCGACGTGGTGGCGCGCGAGACAAGCGACTTTCTGTGTGCGCAGATCGGCGCGTCCCGGTCGCGACTGCAACCCGCGCGGCGCGGCGCGGGCGCGAGGAATGTGTAATCAAGCGCTGTGTCGCGCAGGGCATGAGAATCGCCTTAACGCCACGGCCGTTCGCCGGACATGCACTGTGTTTTTCGCAATAAGGACGCGGGAGCCCATCGGGTCAGCTCCTTACGGATTATTTAATGTCTTCCCCTAAGCGGTTATTTTTGTTATGTTACTGCCACCTTAAGCCGTTGGCGGCCGATCCAGGCTTGCGACCCGGGAGAATTCCAGTGATAAGACAAAACTTGTGGCGGCTTTCTCTGTGCACAGTTGGCGTGCTGGGGTGGCTCGCCGTGCCATTGGGGCACGCTGCCGACAGCAAACATCGGGTCACCGTAAATTACGCACCGGCATCAACTGCCAAGGCATCTGCGCGCAAACCTGCACGTAAACACGCGCCTGCCGGCAATCACCACGCCACGGAGCTGACCGCCGCGGGGACGCCCCATCTGAAATCGGCCTCCGCGCTGGTGGTCGATCTTGAAAACGGCAGGGCGATTTACGACAAGAACTCGCAGGTCGTTACGCCGATCGCCTCCATTACCAAGCTGATGACTTCAATGGTGGTGCTCGATGCCAAGCTGGCGCCCGACGAGATCATCTACATTGACGCCGCGGATTACGATTCGATCAAGCACACGTCATCGCGCCTCGGCATGGGTACGGGGTTGCCCCGCCATGACATGCTGCGCCTTGCGCTCATGTCCTCGGAAAATCGGGCGGCTGCGGCCCTCGGCCGGGCCTATCCCGGCGGCAGCGAGGCGTTTATTGCGGCCATGAATCGCAAGGCGGTTGAACTGGGCATGTGGAAGACGCGTTTTGTCGATCCCACCGGACTTTCGAGCGAGAACGTCTCGACCGCCGAAGACCTCGCGAAGATGGTCAAGGGCGCCTACGAGTATCCGCTGATCCGGGAATTCACGACCACGGCGGCGCATGAAGTCGCGACGGCCGCCGGGCGCAGCCTGCAGTTTCGCAACTCGAACGGACTGGTCAAGAATCCCACCTGGGAAATCGGCTTGTCCAAGACCGGCTATATCAGCGAAGCCGGGCGCTGCCTCGTCATGCAGGTCAATATTGCGCAGCGTCCTGTCATCATCGTGTTGCTCGACTCATGGGGCAAGCTGACGCGTATCGGCGACGCCAATCGCATCAAGAAGTGGCTCGAAAGCCAGGTCGGGCGCAAGCCGGTAGGCTGATTGCACCGGTCGCGGCGCGAAATCACCGCGGCAAACGCGCCTGACCTCATCGCATTGCCGGTTTTTCTGTCCCGCCGTTTCGCCGAACCGCCTGCCATGCTGCCGAATGCGCGAACAGTGCCGCCATCGGAGCGTGTTTCCTTCCAGGATTTGCTGCCGCCGCCGCGCCGCATGCTCGACGAAGTGCAGGCGGGCCTCGCCAGGCCGCAAAAAGAAATCTCACCCAAGTTTTTTTACGACGGGCGCGGCTGCGAGCTCTTCGAGGCGATTTGCGGTCTTCCCGAATATTATCCGACGCGCACCGAGCTTGCGATCATGCGCGAACATGCGCACGCCATGGCCGAACGGCTGGGTCGCGACTGCGCGCTGATTGAAATCGGTTGCGGCAACAGCGAGAAGACTCGTTTGCTGCTCGAAAAACTGCAGCCGCGGGTATTTATCCCGGTGGACATCGCGCGTGAGCAGCTCGAAGCGTCGTGCAATGTGCTGGCGGCCTCGTTTCCCGGGATGGCGATAGTGGCGTTGCGGGCTGATTTCTCGGGTGAGGTTGCGCTGCCGGACGCCGGACTGGGAGCAGCGCGTCGCGTACTTTATTTTCCGGGCTCGACAATCGGCAATTTCACGCCGGACGAGGCGCGCGCGTTTCTGGCGCGCTGGGCGCCGTTGCTGGGTGCCGGTGGCGGCGCGCTGATCGGCGTCGACCTCAAAAAGGACGGGGCAGTCCTGAACGCCGCGTACAACGATGCGCAGGGCGTGACCGCCGAATTCAATCTGAACGTGCTCGGCCGCATCAACCGCGAACTCGGGGCTGATTTCGATCTTGCCGCATTTCGCCACCGCGCCCGCTACGACGCGCGCCTTGGCCGCATCGAGATGCATCTGGAGAGCCTTATCGAGCAGCAGGTGACGATCGCCGGCAACACGTTCTCGTTGCGCGCCGGCGAAACCATCCATACGGAGAACTCTTGCAAGTACGATATCGCCGAATTTCAGGCGCTCGGGCGCGCCGCCGGTTTTTCGCCGGAACATTGCTGGACCGACGACGAGAGGTTGTTTTCGGTACATTACTTCCATGTGCCGCAGGGCTCATGAACACTTTGATACGGGGATGCCGGCGCTACCGACGATAAACCCAATCGTAACCGCGGCCGCCGCGGAAGTTCGCTATAATCGGCGACCGGGTCATTAAGCGAGGCTGTTGTTAAATCCGTCGTGTCCGCAAAAGCTGGTCTGGAGGACCTGAAGCGCGAGATTGTTGAGCGCCATGTCAGGCCGGACGACCTCAAGGGATTTGCGCTGATGCTCACGACGCTGGTGCCGCTTGCCGCCCTCTGGTATGGCGCCGTGCTGAGCGCCGGCGTGTCGTACTGGCTGACTGCTGGTGTCATAGTGCTCATGAGTCTTTTTCTGCTGCGCGTGTTTGTGCTGATGCACGAGTGCGGTCACGGCAGCCTGTTTCGCACCGTCCGCCTCAACCGGTCATGCGGATTTCTCCTGGGCGTCGTCGCGGGCATGCCGCAGTACGCCTGGTCGCGCCACCATCAACACCATCATTCGACCAACGGCGACTGGGCCAAATACCGCGGGCCTTTGAACGTCATCCCGGTAGACGAATATGCCGCCATGACCGCACCGGCACAGCGCCGCTACAGAAATGCCCGCAATATCTGGATGACTCCCATTGCGGGATTCCTGTATTTGATTTTCAACCCGCGGGTCACCTGGTTGAGGGGCAGCGTCGGTCTGGTTCGTCACATTGTCAGGAGAAAATTCGCGCAACCCGGCATATCGATCAAGGCACATGCGCGTGACTTCAGGACACCCTACTGGTCTTCAGCGCCGGAGTACTGGCACATGTTCTGGAACAACCTCGTGCTGATGGGTCTGTGGGGAGTGATGGCCTGGATGGTCGGACCGATGCTGTTCTTCGTCTGTTATACCGTCAGTGTGTCGCTGGCCGGCGCCGCCGGGATACTGCTCTTTGCGGTGCAGCACAATTTCGAACACTCCTATGCAAGCCAGGGAGAAGACTGGAATTTGAACACAGCTGCGATAAGTGGTACGAGTTTTCTGGTCCTGCCCCGCTGGCTTAACTGGTTCACCGCCAATATTGCGTATCACCACATTCACCATCTGTCCTCCAGAATCCCGACTTATTGTCTGGCTGCGTGCCATAACGAGTACCAGCATTTGTTTTCCGGCGTCACACGCATCACGCTCTCCCGGATTCCCCGCGCTTTCAAGTGCATACTCTGGGACACCCTTGCCTGCCGCATTGTTTCGGTAGCAGAGTCGCGGCAACCAAAGTTATTTCGCGCGGGATCTTCTGCGTGAGTACGGCGGCGACCGCTGCCGATCGTTTTCCGCCGCCAGGAATCCGCCGACTGCGCTGCGGGTCGTTGACCGGCACGCCGCCGAAGAAATGCTGATCGATATCCCGGCGATTGTGGCCGCAGACTGACGTGGCGCGGTGCATGCCGCGCGCCCGGATTGCGCATTCGCTTGACCGCTTGCGAGGTGCGCAACGTGCGGGACCCGCTGTGGTGTGGCGCTAATGGCGATTTACCTGATCATCCTGCTGTGCATACTCAATCACGCGGCTTTCACCGGCAGCCGCGTCGTGATCACGCTCTATGCCATAGACCTCGGCGCGAATCCGTTCGCGATCGGCGTGCTGATTTCGTTTTATGCATTGTGCCCCCTGCTGTTCGCGATTTACACCGGCCGGTTCATCGACCGCATCGGTGCGCGGCTGCCGATGCTGGCCGGTACGCTCGGTCTCATGTTCGGATTGGCGCTGCCGGTGGTGCTTCCCGGCCTGCCGACGCTGTATTTCACGGCGCTGATACTCGGTTCGTCCTTCATGCTGTTTTTCGTCGCCGTGCAGGGCACCACCGGCGCGGTCGGCAGGACGGAAGACCGTGCGCGCAACTACAGCCTGCTCAGCATCGGCTTCTCGATTGCGAGCTTCATAGGTCCGATTACCGCGGGATTCGCGGTCGACCACGTCGGGTTTCGCAATGCGCTGCTCGTATTGTCGATCGGCATCGTCCTGTCGGTGCTGGCGCAGGCCTTGCGGCCGCAGTGGATTCCGCGGCCATCCCCCAATCCGGGCAAGGAGGCCGGGCAGCGTGTAACCGACCTGCTGCGGATTCCGGCGCTGCGGCGCATGTTTATCGCCAGCGGATTCCTGTCCGGCGCATGGGACTTGTATACGTTTTATCTGCCGGTATACGGCCACGGGGTCGGGCTGTCGGCGTCGGCTATCGGCATGATACTGGCGAGCTTTTCAGCGGCGACCCTGGTAATCCGGGTGTTTTTGCCGATGATGGCGAGGCACAGCGATGAAATCCGCATTCTGACGGCGGCGATTTTCCTGGCCAGCGTTGCCTACTTTCTTTTTCCGTTCTTCCGCAATGCATGGGCGTTGGCGGCGATATCGTTCCTGCTGGGGTTGGGTCTGGGCACGGGGCAGCCGCTTTCGATGACCCTCATCTATAATCTCGCCCCGCCCGGGCGCACCAGCGAGGCAGCGGGGATACGCGTCACCGTCAACAACATGGCGCACGTGACGATCCCGCTCGTGTTCGGCGGCATCGGCTCGGCGCTCGGGTTCACCGCAGTTTTCATTTCCAACGCCGCGGTGCTGTTTGCCGGCGCGCTGATCAATCACCGTTCGGCGCCGCGCAAACCGAAATAGCCCGACAAGCATTGACCGCGGCGCGCAATATGACTATCGTTGCGCGCTGGGATTTTCCAGCGTTAAACGAGACAGGAATTGCACATCATGGGTAAAGGCGACAAGAGGACTCTCAAAGGCAAGACGTTCAAGGGGTCGTACGGCAAGACCCGCCCGCACCATCCGAAGAAGAAGGCGGCCGTCAAGCCGGCCGGCAGGAAACACTAGAAGCGCGTTGCAAACTGAAGCGGGTCATTGCGAGGCCCGCAGGGCCGCGGCAATCTCCGCGGCGATTCATTGCGATTGCGTCGTCGCTGCGTTCCCCGCAATGACAGAACCTGTCGCCATGCTGAAATGCGCTATTGTTTGGCCGCGCGCCCGAGAAAATCAATCAGCGCGGTGTTAAACGCCTGCGGCTGTTCGATATTGGACAGGTGCGCGGCGGACGGAATGATGACGAGTTCCGAACCCGGTTTCGCTTCGTGTATCTCGCGCGCCATCGCCACCGGCGTGCCGGGATCCTGTTCGCCGACGATGACGAGCGTCGGGCAGGCAATCTCCTGCAGCCGCTGCGTGACGTCGATCTTCGGGATCGCATGGCAGCAGCCGACAAATCCGGCGACGGGGGTCGCGCGGATGGAGGCGCCAACACGCGCCACCGCCGGCGGATTCGACTTGCGGTACGGCTCGGTAAACCAGCGCGCCAGCGTGCCGTCGACAATCGCTGCCATGCCTTTCGTTTGCGCCGTCTGGATGCGGTCGGCCCACACGGGGGCGGCGTCCGCCGGGTAACGGCTGGTGGTGTCGGCGAGCACCATGCTGCGGAATATGCCGGGATACTTCAACGCAAACGTCTGCCCGATCATGCCGCCCATCGACAGGCCGGCCCAATGCGTTTGCCTGATCCCCAGCGCGCCCAGGAGGCCGTGCACGTCGTCGGCCAGCTGCTCCAGCGTGTAAGCACCGGCGGGCGCCTCGCTCTTGCCGTGGCCGCGCGTGTCATAGCGCAGCACCTTGTATTTCCTGGTGAGCTCATCCATCTGCTCGTCCCACATATGCAGATCGCACGCCAGGGAATGCGACAGCGTAATCCACGGCCCATCGCCGGCGATCTCGTAATTGACGGTCAGGCCGTTCACTTTGGCTTCCATTGGTTGCGTCTCCCCCGGTTAATTTGCCTGATGCTCTTGAGTCCCTCGGCGGACTGCCGCGGCGGCGGTCATTATAGCAATGCCGCGCAACAGGGCGGATGGCGCTAGCGGATCGTGAACGTCAGCACGAAATCCCCGCGCACGACGGTCAGCTGGAATGCGCGTTCGACGTTACGCATGGCGGCGAGAAACTCGGCGATATTGCGCACGCGTTGCCGGCTGATTGCCGCAATCACGTCGCCCGCGCGCAGTCCGTAACCGGCGGCAACGCTGCCGTTTTCAACCGCCACCACCAGCACGCCTTCGACGCGCGTCATTTGCGGGTTGCTGCGATCGATGTTGGCGATCTTGAGGCCGGCCAGTTGCGGTACGACCTGGCCGTCAACGGCGGCAGGGCCGCGCGGCGCCGCGATTTGCGTCTTGATGGTGAGCGGCTGGCCGTTGCGGTACGCGGTGAGTTCGATGTCCTCACCGATTGCAGTGAGGCCCAGCCGGTTGCGCAGGTCGTGGCCGCTCTTCACCGGCCGGCCGTTGAAAGCCAATACCACGTCGCCGCGGCGCAGTCCGGCTTTTTCGGCGGGCGAATCGGCTTGCACGTTGGCGATGATGGCGCCCTCGACCGTCGGTATTTTGAGCTTCGCTGCCGCGTCGAGCGTGAGATCTTCGATCTCCACGCCGAGGCGGCCGCGGCGAACTTCGCCGAAGCGCACGATCTGCTGCATGACCGCGCGCGCGATATTGACCGGCACGGCGAAACCGATGCCGACATTGCCGCCAGTCGGGCCGATGATCGCCGTATTGATGCCTATCAGTTCGCCGCGCAGGCTGACCAGCGCGCCGCCGGAGTTGCCGGGATTGATCGATGCGTCGGTCTGCACGAAATCCTCGTAGCCCTGCAGGTTCAGTCCGGTGCGCCCCAGCGCGCTGACGATGCCGGAGGTCACGGTCTGTCCCAGCCCGAACGGATTGCCGATGGCGACGACGAAATCGCCGACGCTCAACTGGTCGGAGTCGCCGAGCTTGAGTGCGGTCAGATTCGGCGCGTCGATTTTCAACACCGCGATATCGGTGGCGGGGTCGGTGCCGATGAGCTTCGCCTGGAACTGCCGCCGGTCCTTCAGCGTGACGATGACCTGCACGGCATCTTTGATCACGTGGTGATTCGTCAGCACTATGCCCTGGCGCGCGTCGACGATGACGCCGGACCCGGCCGCGACTTCCTGCTGCGGGCCGTCGGGCACATTGAAAAAACGGCGGAAGAACGGGTCGCGCAGGAGCGGGTTGTTTTCGAGCGCGGAGCGCGACTTGACCGAGATGTTGACCACGGCGGGCGTGACCTGGCTGACCAGCGGCGCGAGCGTCGGCATTCCCTGGCGGGAACTGTCCGGCAACGGTTGCGCCGCCGCGCCGCCCAGCGCAAACAGCGTAAGCAGCGCCGGCAGAACGTGCCGCACGTGCGAACAGCGGCGGGCAGTGGCGGATAACCCGGGCATGGCGATTTCCTGAACGAGAGGCGCTATTCTATTGAACATTGCATAAATGGGTGACAACCCATTTTCGCCTATAAACTCCCTTCTCCCTCTGGGAGAAGGGCCGGGGGATGAGGGACTGAGCGTCAGGCATTTATGCAAAGCTCAGTAAATTACCGCCGATCGCCGTAAAACCGCGGAACGACCGCTTACTTGAGGATGTGAAACAGATTGTTGAAGTCGTCGGTCCACAGCCGCAAGCCGGGAATAACGTCGATGGCGGTCGACTTCTGCGCAATGGCTTCCCGGGCGATGAGCGACTTGTCGCGGGTGACGATCACCCAGTCGGTTTTGGAAAGACTGGTTTCCTCCGCATCATCGATAATCAGCGCGGTATACAGGCCGAGTTCGTCGGCAATCTGCTTGACGACCGGCGCGAGCTTCAAAAAACGGTTGGTCACATGAAACACGATGGCGCCCCCGGCTTTGACGTGATGCAGATATACCGCCATCGCTTCCCGGGTGATCAGGTGGACCGGAATGGAATCGCTGGAAAACGCGTCTACCGCCAGCACGTCGAAGTCGTGCGGCGCTTCGCGCTCGAGACTCAGGCGCGCATCGCCCAGGCTGATTTCGATCTTGGCCTTGCTGTCTTTCAGAAAAGTAAATTCCGACTGCGCAATGCCGACCACCTGCGGATTGATGTCGTAGAAATGGTAATGGTCGCCCGGCTTGCCCCACACCGCGAGCGTGCCGGTGCCAAGGCCGATGACGCCGACGCGCTGGTTTTGCTGTTCGGTGTTCTTGATGGCGATCGCGATACCGGAGTCGGGTCCGTAGTAGGTGGTCGGCTCGGCGCGGCGGTCAGGTTTGAGATACTGTTCGCCGTGCAGGATCACGCCGTGGATCAGGCGCCGCACGCCATCTTCGCTTGCCGCGGTTCCGATATCCTTGGTGCGCAGCGTGCCGTAAAAATTGCGCACCATCACGCGCGTGTCTTCCTGCAACTGCTCGACCTGCTTGTTCCAGAAATGCCCGCATACGCCCGCCAGCGCCAGCGGGACGATCCAGACGAAGAACGGCTGTTTGCGCAGCGTCAGGGTGGCCAGTATCCCCGCCGCCACGAAACCCAGGCCGAGTTCGAAATAAGTCGGAAAAATGCGCGGGGCGATCAGGCCGACAAACAGGCCGCCCAGAGCGCCGCCGAGCGACACCATCAGATAAAAGCGCGTAAGGTAGCGCGACGCCGGGCGCATTTTCGCCAGTTCCCCATGAAAAAACATGCAGAACATGAAAAGTCCTGTCAGATACAGCGGGACGGCGATCTTGATGTCGAGCGTCACATCGGTGGTCTGCAGGCCCCACGCGCAGAACCCGAGAGTCACCGCCGTCGGACCGAGCAACCATGAGCGCTGGTACCAGCCGTCGCTTTCGAAGCACAAAATGAAAGTCAGCAGGTACAGCGTGAGCGGCACCAGCCACAGGAACGGAATCGAGGCGATGTTCTGCGTGATGTGGTTGGTGATCGCCAGTAACATCCAGGACCCCATCGCCGACAGCGCGAGCCACAGAAAGAGGTCGAAGCGGCTGGGCGACGGCGCCGCCTCAGGCGCGGGGGACGCAGGCGCGCCCGCGGCCGCTTCCGCGTTGGCCTTGCGCAAACCGTATAGCGCGGACGCCATGCACAGCAGTGCAAACGACGCATAGCCGATCGACCAGGATTGCGCCTGCGCCGCGGTGGTAATCCAGGGCTCAAATGCAAACGGGTATGCGATCAGCGCGACCATCGATGCGAAGTTCGACAGCGCGAACAGGCGATAGACCGTGCCCCGCGGGAACGTGCGCGCAAACCACGCCTGCACCAGCGGGCCCGTGGTCGCAAGCAGGAAATAGGGCGGCCCGATGGTGAGCACGAGCAGACCGAGGATGCGCAGCCCCGGATCCTCGTCGCCGGCGGGTTTCCAGCCGGCGTCGGGAATGATCGGCAGTACGGCGAGACTCGCCGCAAGCAGCGCGATATGCAGCATCGCCTGCGCGCGTGGCGTCAGCCTGCGCGTTGTAAAGTCCGCATACGCATAGCCTGCGAGCAGCGCCACCTGGAAGAACACCAGGCACGTCGTCCAGACCGCGGCCGACCCGCCGAACCACGGCAGGATTTCCTTGGCGATGATGGGTTGGACCAGAAACAGCAGGAATGCGCTTGCGAAAATGGTACAAGCGAAAAGCGGCATGAAGTAAATTGTGCTTGGTCGGGAAAGCGATATTATAGCGGCCCAACCGAGTGCGGATGATTTAATGATGAGAATTAACCTTCGATTGCTGATCTGTTGCGTGCTGCTGGTTGCCGCGGGCAACGCGGCGGCGGAAAGCTACGAGGTGGGGCAGGTGTGGAGCTACAAGACGCGGCCGCAGGAGCCGAACTCGACGCTGATGATACTGCGCGTTGACAACAGCAGCGGCAAACTGGGCACGGTCATCTTCATCGGGCTCAAGGAGTTGCGGGTTCAGCATCCCACCGGCAAAGTGTTTCCTTCGATGAGCCCGCTGCCTTTCACCAAGGAGGCGCTCGATCGGAGCGTCATCAAGCTGGTCGGCAAAACGGACCAGCTCATGCCGTCGAATTTCGGCTACTCGAAATGGCAGGAGGCGCTGCGCCAGGGCAGGACTCCGCCGACCTACGCCCGGACGGTGGCGGAGGTGGTGAACGGCCTGGAAAACGGCTATATCGGCATTCCCCAATAGCGAGCGCGGCTCGTCGCCAGGCATTTACCCGGCGCGGAAGCTGGATTAGCAGTTTGTTGAAAAACACCTCATGTTGTCATTACGGTGAGCCGTCAGCCGCGAGCATAGCGTGGCGGTCAGCGCGGCAATCTCGTATTTTGCGCAATCAACGAGTGACGAGATTGCTTCGTCGCCTTTGGCTCCTCGCAATGACAGTCTCTGCCGATTTTCAACAAACTGGCAAAGGGCAGCCTTGGATTTTATCTGCGTGTATCTGCGGCTCGCTATTGTTTTCGTATTTTCAAGATAGGTCATTTCTAAATCATATTTGTGTATTTACCGGCGCTGATAACCGATGATGACCGAGGCTGATCGCGAATTCATGGCGCGCGCACTGCGACTGGCGGAGCGCGGTCTTTATACAACAACGCCCAATCCGCGCGTCGGCTGTGTGATCGTGCATGATGGCGTGGTGGTCGGCGAGGGCTGGCACGAGCGGGCCGGTGGTCCGCATGCGGAAATCGTGGCGCTGCTGGCCGCGCGCGACCGCGCGCGCGGCGCGACCGTCTACGTGACGCTGGAACCCTGTCATCATCAAGGCCGCACTCCACCCTGCGATGAGGCATTGGTTGCGGCCGGCGTCGCGCGGGTCGTGACGGCGATGCGTGACCCCGATCCGCGTACCGCCGGACAGGGCATGGAGCGGCTCAAAGGGGCGGGCATTATGGTATTGAGCGGCGTGCTTGAAGACGAGGCGCGCGGGCTCAACATCGGATTTGTGTCGCGCGCAACGCGCGGGCGGCCATGGACGCGCATGAAAATCGCGGCCAGCCTCGACGGCAAGACGGCATTGCTGAACGGTGCAAGCCAATGGATCACGGGCGAGCAGGCGCGCAATGACGGGCATCACTGGCGTGCGCGCGCATGCGCGGTGTTGACCGGGATCGGTACGGTGCTCGATGATGACCCGCGCCTGACCGTGCGCGCGGTCGCGACGTCGCGCCAGCCGTTGCGTGTGGTGATCGACAGCCGCTTGGAAACGCCGCCCGCTGCGCGCATACTGGAAGGCGGCGGCACGCTGATCGTCTGCGCGGTTGCCGACACCGCGAAAGCCGCACGACTGCGGGACATGGGCGCTGAGGTTGTCGCGTTGCCCAATGCGGCAGGCAAGGTCGAACTGCCCGCATTGATGCAGGAATTGGGCCGGCGCGGCGTGAATGAACTCCACGTTGAAGCCGGCCCCAAACTCAATGGCTCTTTGATTGGCGAAGGCTGTGTCGATGAACTCCTGCTATACCTTGCACCGTGTCTCATTGGCGACCGGGCGGCTGGCATGGCCAACCTGCCGGAACTTGCCGATCTTGCCGGAAAATGCGCGCTCACGATCAGTGACACCCGGATGATCGGCGGCGACATTCGTATCATCGCGCGGGTGGAGCCCGGGTAAGCATGTTTACCGGGATCATCGCGGCGGTCGGCCGCATGCATGAAGTTACTCCCGCCGCCGGGGGTGCGCGCCTCGCCATCGGCACGGGCGAACTGGATCTGTCCGACGTGAAGATCGGCGACAGCATCGCGGTCAACGGCGTGTGCCTGACGGTGGTGACGCTCGGGAAGGCGCGGCTTGATTTCGACGTTTCGCTCGAGACGCTGAATTGCACGACGGGATTTACGCAAGGCGCGTCGGTGAACCTCGAAAAATCGCTGCGTCTGGCGGATCGCCTCGGCGGCCATCTGGTGAGCGGACACGTCGATGGCGTCGGTAGCGTGGTGCGGTTCGCGGAAGCGGGTGACAATCGCTCGCTTGAGATCGAAGCACCGCGCGAGCTGGCACGATACGTCGCGCGCAAAGGCTCCATCGCAATAGATGGAGTAAGCCTTACGGTCAATGAGGTGAACGGTCCGCGGTTCAGCGTCAACGTGATCCCGCACACGTTAGCCGCGACCAATCTGCACCAACTGGCGGCAGACGCGCGAGTAAATATTGAAGTCGATTTATTGGCGCGTTACGTTGAACGCATATTTGAGGCGTCCAGGTAAGTGCGGCCCGCCGGTCGCCAGTGTGCCCGCCGCAGTGCGGTGGATGCGCTAGTCACCCCTGCGCGGCAATTCCACTGCGAATTTGGAGTCCTTCACGACGTCGCCCTTAAAGGTGACGATGAGACGTTTTTGCGATCCCTGGTCCAGAGTTTCCGGATCGGGGTCGCCGAACAAATCCGAAATATTGTAGCCAAACAAGGTCTTGCCTACATAGTACGCATAAGTCCAAGTTTCCTCGTCCGCCGCTCGCCTCAACAGAGCCGGACGCCCCAGCTTTTCGCGAACCTCGTTCTTGGTTGTTTCCCCGGGCTTGATCTGCTGGGCATAGACGTCATCGAAATTGCGCCCCAGTCTGGTTGCGCAGGCGCTCAACGCAATGGCCAGGAGTATCGCAGTGCAAACTTTCGCCGCATCAATCGCCTTGATCATTTTTGCTCCTCTCCGCAACACCAGTGCGGCAATTATCGTTAATAATATCATTCTAACCCAAACCGGCAAGTTCGCGGCTGCGCCCTGCAAAATATCCGAATTGTTCCATGGAATTTCATGGGGTTGAGTGAAGAGGGCAAGCACTTTTCATGCGGCGACGCTAGTTGACGGCGCCACTCGTATCGACAACCCTGATACTTGGCTGGAGCGCGCAGCGCGCCGGCCAGGATGGTGTCCGATTTCGGCGCCGGATTGTCTTCATGCATGATCTCAACCGGTTATATCGGCATGTTTCCCGGTATGTTAAGCGACGCCGTATGGAATGCTTAAGTGTCCTTTGCATGGTCGGCATCCGGCAACTCTCTTGGCCTGATACCCGACGGTCCGGTGCTCGGTGAAGCGAATCGCTTCCTGCCCGTAAACGCAAAGTGTCCCACCCAGAGTGCGGTGGCGATGCCATACCACCACCAATCCATGTCGAAGTTATAGATCAGAAGGCAGGAGATGAACAGCGTCATGGTGGCGTCTGCATTTCATCCGCTCGATGCAGAGTTCCGTCGATGAGCGGCAGCATTGAATCAATCAGTTGCTTTCCAGCCAGCCCAGGGCGTCTTTCCGGACGTTGAACGTTTGCAGCATGATGCCGCGGTTGATGGCGACGCATTCCCTGAATGACGCGTTGGGGCCGATGGGCCGCCCCGTGACGAGATGCGAAATTCTCACGCCTCCCATGCCGCGGGCGAGCGCATACGTCCACACGGCGCGGATGCTTTCCAGCGCCATGTCGTCTTCCGGCGCCACGACCTCCAGCAGGACTTTGCGTTTTGAATGTTTACGGATCGCGCACGCGACTTTTTCCAGCAGGTTGATCCAGAAAGAGGGATTGACGATTTCCGTTTTTGCCATCACCTCGACGTAATCGCCGCGGGGTTCAATTTGAATCTCGGTTGTCATAAGGTCACACCTGATTGTGTTGATTCATGATTTGAGACGTTTGCTCCACATCCTGTAGTGCAATCACGATTGGTCAGCGCTTCGCGCGACCAGGGCGTGCCGGCCACGGCCAGGCTAGCCATACATGACAAATGCGAAAATTATCAATGCGACAATAAATGCCACGCCATCAGCATCGGCCTTGCTGACGCCAACGAAAGAAAGCGCGTGGGTGACCACGAACAACGTCGCGATGAAGCTCGCGATGCCGAAGATCGGACGCATCAGGCGTCCGCCACGGCTGTCAGTCTGCCAAATTGTTCTCATTTTCCGCGCTCATCGTCCCCGCAAGCGGGTAGTACCTCGTTTGAAACGCAAGATGTGTGCCAGTTTTCCTGTCTGCGGCAGGGGGCAATGGCGTCCCTGAGCAGCGGCGAGGGCAGGAACGGGAACGTCATTTCGTATGCCGGAATCCAGCGCGTTCGATCGCCTGGATACCGGCTTCGCGCCGGTGTTACGGACTTGATCAGACCTTCTTTAGGGCGGGATTCTCCGGGCTGCTATCATTGCGCAAGCGTCGCGCGCGGCGTTGAGCATTTTTTTCAAGGAAAAGAGCACCCAACATGGCCGTCAGCCCAACCACCGAAGTCATCGCCGACCTGCGTGACGGCAAGATGGTGATCCTCGTCGATGAGGAAGATCGCGAAAACGAGGGCGATCTTGTGCTCGCGGCGGATTTCGTCACGCCGGAGGCGATCAACTTTATGGCGCGGTACGGGCGCGGGCTGATCTGCCTTACGCTCACGGAGCGTAAGTGCGTGAGCCTCAATCTGCCGCCCATGGTTACCAACAACAGTTCACCGCTCGGTACGAATTTCACCGTGTCGATCGAAGCCGCGGAAGGCGTGACCACGGGCATTTCCGCTGCCGATCGCGCCCGCACGGTGCGGGCAGCGGTGCGCGCCGATGCGGGGCCCGCGGATATCGTGCAGCCCGGGCATATTTTTCCGCTGATGGCGCAGAACGGCGGCGTGCTGGTGCGCGCCGGCCACACCGAGGCGGGCTGCGATCTTGCGCAACTCGCGGGCGTCACACCCGCCGCTGTGATCTGCGAGATACTCAAGGACGACGGCGAAATGGCGCGGCTGCCGGACCTCGTCGAGTTCGGCAAGCAGCATGGCCTGAAGATCGGCACCATCGCCGACCTGATTCATCACCGCAGCCGCACCGAGTCGCTGGTAAGCCGTGTATCCGAGCGTGACATCGAGACCGTGCATGGAAAATTCCGGCTCGTCGTCTATTGCGACAAGATCGGGCAGGCGACGCATCTCGCGCTGGTTAAAGGCCGCATCGAACCGGACAGTGAAGTGCTGGTGCGCGTACATGAGCCGCTGTCGGTGATCGATTTGCTGGACGTCAGGAGCGCCAGCCATTCGTGGAACTTCAATCAGGCGCTGGCGGCGGTGAGCCGCGCCGAATGCGGCGTGATCGTGCTCCTGCACCGGCCCGAATCGGCCGCCGACCTCATCGAACGCGCCCAGCCGGGGGCGATTCCGGTGCTGCAAAAAAATGCGCTTCGCACCTACGGCATCGGCGCGCAGATCCTGCGCGATCTGAAGGTCACGAAAATGCGCTTGCTCGCAAAGCAACGTAGAATGCCGAGCATGGCGGGATTCGATCTGCAGGTGACCGGGTACCTGGATCCGGAAGACGGCGTTAAATAGAGTACACGCATGACGAAGTATGATGACATTGAAGAAATCGAAGCCACGCTGGACGGCGCGGGCTTATGTGTCGGCATAGCCGTTGCGCGCTTTAATGCGCAAGTCGGCGATGCATTGCTTTCAAGCTGCACGGCCGCGCTTGCCAGGCTGGGCGTGCGCGCCGCCGACGTGACGATAATTACCGTGCCTGGCGCGCTGGAGCTGCCGCTCGCGCTGCAGAAAATGGCGGCCAGCGACCGGTTCGACGCGTTGATCGCGCTGGGCGCCGTGATCCGCGGCGAGACCTACCATTTTGAAATCGTCGCCAACGAGTCGGCCCGCGGCATCATGGCGGTGCAGCTCGATACGGGCATTCCGATTGCCAACGGCGTACTCACCACGGAAGACGACGGGCAGGCGCAAGCGCGCATGGCGCAAAAAGGCGCCGACTGCGCGGCGGTCGCGGTGGAAATGGCGAACCTGCTGCATGAGATCAAATGAAATTGACCGGCGCCTCCGCGCGCACCGCGCACAAAACCAGTCGCCGCCGCTCGCGCGAATTCGCGATGCAGGGTTTGTACCAATGGCAACTCGCGGGCACCGACGCGGCCACCATAGAAAGCCATATGGCCGCGGCCAAGGGCTTCGACAAGATCGATCGTGCCTACTTTTCGTCTCTGCTTGCGGGTGCGATCCGCGAAGCGCAGCGCCTGGAAGAGGCGCTGCAGCCCTATCTCGACCGCAAATGCGCCGAACTCAGCCCCGTCGAACGCGCGATTTTGTTTATCGCCGCTTATGAACTCGAGAACCAGCCCGATGTTCCTTACCGGGTCGTAATCAACGAAGCGATCGAGCTTGCCAAGAGTTACGGCGGCAGCGACGGCTTCAAATACGTGAATGGCGTGCTGGACAAGCTGGCAGCGGACAAACGCCCGCACGAGGTCGCGCGCAGGTAACTGCCGCAACGGAATGCAAGGCCGACAATGGACGAAAAACTCAGGCGCAAGATCATGCTGTTTTATGTGGGCGGCATCATCAACGCACTGCTCGGCCTATATGTGCTGATCGAGGGGCTCTCGTTCCTGCCGGCGGACACCGCGCGCACGCTCATGATCATATTTTTCCTGTTCGCGGCGGTCGACTTCTACATGCCGTATTCGCTGAAGAACAAGTGGCTCGCGGACAATGCAGGCAAACAGGGGCAGGGCACCGATCCCGCCCAGCGCCCTTAGCAGCCGGTTCGATGACACCATCGGCGGCTAAACAGCTCCGCGGTTTTCATGACCGGGTTTGATGACTTCCGAATTCGATCTGATCCGGCGTTATTTCACGCACCGCGCGCGGCACGCAGTGCTTGGTGTCGGCGACGATGCCGCGCTCGTCGAGGTACGCCGCGGCTGTGATCTCGTGATCTCGGCCGACATGCTGGTTGCCGGCCGTCATTTCCTGCGCAACACGGATCCGCGCCAACTGGGCCACAAGGCGCTCGCGGTCAATCTGTCGGATATGGCGGCGATGGGCGCGAAGCCGCGCTGGGCGACGCTGGCGCTCGCGCTGCCGTCAGTGAACGCGTCCTGGCTCACGGAGTTTTCACGGGGATTCATGGTGCTCGCGCGGCGTTTCGACGTCGATCTCATCGGTGGCGATACCACGAAGGGGCCGCTCAATATCTGCGTGCAGATCATGGGCGAAGCCCCGCGCGGCGCCGCTTTGCGGCGCGACGGCGCGCGTAGCGGGGACGATATTTGGATCTCAGGCACGCTCGGTGACGCGGCGCTGGCGCTCGCGGCGCTCCAACGCCGTATCCGGCTCACGCCCGCGGAACTCGCGCATTGCGTGGATAAACTGCAGCGGCCGCAACCGCGCGTTGCACTGGGCCTCGCGCTGAGGAGCGTGGCGAGCAGCGCCATCGATATCTCCGACGGCCTCCTCGCCGATCTTGGCCACGTTCTCGAACGCTCGAAGGTCGCCGCGGAAGTGGAACTCGCGGCAGTGCCGGCGTCACCGATTCTGCGCCGTTATCTTGATCGCGTCGCCGCGTGCAGTGCGCTCCTCGCCGGGGGCGACGATTATGAGTTGTGTTTTACGGCGCCGCGCCGGGCGCGCACGCAGATTGCACGAGTCAGCCGGCATACGCGCGTCAAATTAACGCGCATCGGGAGCATTAACAAGCGCGCGGGCGGCGTGCCGCCCCTTATTGTGCGCGCTCCCGATGGCGCTGCGCTGCGCGTCGTGCGCGGAGGCTACGATCACTTCGCCTGAATCCGCGGCGCAGCCGACATTGCGCTTCATGCTGCGCCATCCGGCGCATGTGATTGCGCTCGGTGCCGGCGCGGGGCTGATGCCCGCAGCGCCAGGAACCGCCGGGACGCTGCTGGCTTTTCCACTCTACTGGGCGCTCGCGGCGGTGTGCGCCACGCCGACGCTGCTCGCGCTGATTGCGGGCGCATTCGTTATCGGCATATGGGCGTGCGGCCAGACCGGCCGCGCACTCGGCGCAGCCGATCACGGCGCCATGGTGTGGGATGAAGTCGTCGCCTTTGCGCTGGTGCTGGTATTCACGCCCGCCGGCTGGCTATGGCAACTCGGCGCGTTCCTGCTGTTCCGGTTATTTGATATTGTCAAGCCGCCGCCGATCCGCTACTTTGATCGCAGGCTGAAAAGCGGCTTCGGCGTGATGTTCGACGATTTGCTGGCGGCGCTCTATACGCTGCTTGCACTTGCAGTGGCGAAAATCGTAACGGGCGGATGAACGATGGCGAATGAACGACTTTATGAACTTGCCGCCGAGGTCGGCGCCGCGCTCAAGGCGCGCGGCCTCGCGCTCGTTACTGCCGAATCGTGCACCGGAGGCTGGATCGGCGAGGCGGTGACCGCCGTGCCCGGCAGTTCCGCGTGGTTCGAACGCGGATTTATTACCTATACCAATGCAGCGAAGCGCGAAATGCTCGGCGTTTCGGACGACATACTGGATAACTTCGGCGCCGTGTCCAGGGAAACGGTTAAGGCGATGGTGGCCGGGGCGCTCGCCAACAGCCATGCCCAGGTCGCTGTGGCGGTGAGCGGCGTTGCCGGCCCGTCTGGCGGCTCACCTGATAAGCCGGTCGGCACGGTATGTATCGGGTGGGGGCTCGGCACCGGCGAACCCATGGCCGAGATGCGACATTTTGAGGGAGACCGTGAGACCGTACGCAGGAAGTCGGTTATATGCGCTCTCGCGGGACTGTTAGCGCTGATTGAGCAGAACATAGTACCAAAGTCCTAGTGGTAATCCGTCATGTTGCCCCATGCGTTATTCACGTCGTGGGGCGCATGATCCGGCGCACGAATCCTCCGGCGCCATGCGCAAAACGACTCTGAGCCGGCGTCAGAGTGTGCGATAATTCGGGAGGCTCAAATGGGACAAATCATGGACGAAAACAAGTCAAAAGCACTCGCGGCGGCACTGTCGCAAATCGAAAAGCAGTTCGGCAAAGGCTCCATCATGCGGTTGGGTGAGGCCGATGTCGCGAAAGACATCCAGTCGGTGTCGACCGGTTCGCTCGGGCTCGACATCGCGCTCGGTATCGGCGGATTTCCGCGCGGCCGCGTCATAGAAATCTACGGCCCGGAATCATCCGGGAAAACGACGCTGACGCTGTCGGTGATCGCGCAGATGCAGAAAGTGGGCGGCACCGCGGCCTTCATCGACGCCGAGCACGCGCTCGATCCGCAGTACGCGCAGAAACTCGGCGTCAACGTGCAGGAGTTGCTGATTTCGCAGCCTGACAACGGCGAGCAGGCGCTCGAAATCGCCGACATGCTGGTGCGCTCGGGCTCGGTCGACGTGGTCGTGATCGATTCCGTTGCGGCGCTGACACCCAAGGCCGAAATCGAGGGCGAGATGGGCGAGCCGCAGATGGGCCTGCAGGCGCGGCTGATGTCGCAGGCGCTGCGCAAGCTCACGGGCAATATCAAACGTTCGAACACCATGGTGGTCTTCATCAACCAGATCCGCATGAAAATCGGTGTGATGTTCGGCAACCCGGAAACGACGACCGGCGGCAATGCATTGAAGTTTTATGCCTCGGTGCGCATTGATATCCGCCGCACGGGCGCGATCAAGAAAGGCGATGAAGTCATCGGCTCGGAAACGCGCGCCAAGGTCGTCAAGAACAAGGTGGCGCCCCCGTTTCGCGTCGCCGACTTCGACATCCTGTACGGCGAGGGAATTTCCCGCGAGGGCGAGATCATCGAGCTGGGGGTGCTGCACAAAATCGTCGACAAGTCGGGCGCGTGGTACACCTATGGCAAGGAACGCATCGGCCAGGGCAAGGACAACACGCGCGATTATCTCAAAGAGCACCCGCAGATGGCGGAGGAAATCGAAGCGAAAATCCGCGCCGCGATAGGCGTCGGTGGCGGCCCCAAGCTTGCGGAACCTGCCGTCGCGGAAAAGTAAGCCGGCGCGCAGTCTGCGCGCACGGGCACTCGCAATGCTGGCGCGGCGCGAGCATACGCGGCGGGAACTCACGCGCAAGCTCGCCCCGTTCACGGAGAACGCCGCGGAAATACCCGGGCTGCTCGATGACTTTGAACGCCGCGGGTGGCTGTCAGAGGAGCGCGTGGTCGAGCAGGTTCTGGTCTCGCGGCGGCGGCGCTTCGGCGCGCAGCGCATCGTGCATGAACTGCGCGAAAAGGGCATATCGAACGCGCTGCTCGCGAACGCGCGCGAAAAACTGCAGCAAAGTGAACTCGAGACCGCACGCGACCTCTGGCGGCGCAAATTCAAGGTTGCGCCGTCCGACGCCCGGGAACGGGCGCGTCAGATGCGCTTTTTGCAGGGCCGCGGCTTTGGTGTCGACGTGATTCGCAAGGTGGTCAGCGGCAACGACGACGACGCATAGCCTGTGCGCCGCCTGCCCGCCGCGGGTGTTTCGTTTACAATCGGCGTTTTCCGAACTCCGGTACAGCCATGAAAAGCAGTGAAATACGTCAGCAGTTCCTCGATTACTTCAGGGACAAGGGGCACGCAATCGTCGCCTCGAGCCCGTTGGTGCCCGGCAACGACCCGACGCTGCTCTTCACCAATTCAGGCATGGTGCAGTTCAAGGAAGTGTTTCTCGGCCAGGAGCACCGCGCATACAAACGCGCCACTACTTCGCAGCGTTGCGTGCGCGCCGGCGGCAAGCACAACGATCTGGAAAACGTAGGCTACACGGCGCGCCATCATACATTCTTCGAGATGCTCGGAAATTTTTCGTTCGGCGATTACTTCAAGCGCGATGCAATTCACTACGCCTGGGAATTGCTGACCACGGTTTACAAGCTGCCAAAGGACAAGTTGTGGGTCACCGTGTATGCGACCGACGACGAGGCGTACAACCTGTGGGCCAATGAAATCCGCGTGCCGCGTGAACGCATTACCCGCATCGGTGACAAACCGGGCGGCGGCTCGGACAACTTCTGGCAAATGGGTGAGACGGGGCCGTGCGGACCCTGCAGCGAAATTTTTTATGACCATGGGCCTGAAGTCGCAGGCGGCCCGCCGGGCACGCCGGACGCCGATGGCGACCGTTACATCGAAATCTGGAACCTCGTCTTCATGCAGTTCAACCGCGACGACAACGGCAAACTGCATCCGCTGCCGAAGCCCTCCGTCGATACGGGCATGGGGCTCGAGCGCATCGCCGCGGTGCTGCAGCATGTGCACTCGAACTACGAGATCGACCTCTTTCAGGACTTGATCAAGGCGGCGGCGCGCGAAACGCAGTGCAACGACCTGCACAACAATTCGCTCAAGGTGATCGCCGATCACATCCGCGCGTGCGCGTTTCTGATCGTTGATGGCGTGATACCGGGCAACGAGGGCCGCGGCTACGTGCTGCGCCGCATCGTGCGCCGCGCCATACGTCACGGCTACAAACTGGGGCAGAAACAGCCGTTTTTTTACCGGCTCGCGCCCGACCTCGTGACCGCGATGGGCGATGCCTATCCGGAACTCGTCAGCACGCAGGGGCGGGTCGCGCAGGTGCTGAAGCAGGAAGAAGAACGCTTTGCCGAAACCCTGGAAAACGGCATGGTTGTGCTCGAGGCCGCATTGCAGTCGGAAGACAAGATGCTGGATGGCGACACGGTGTTCAGGCTCTACGATACCTATGGGTTTCCGCTTGACCTGACTGCCGACATCGCACGGGAGCGCAACATAACCGTGGATTTCGCCGGCTTCGAGGCCGCCATGGGACAGCAGCGCGAACGCGCCCGCGCCGCATCTAAATTCGGCGCGCAGAGCGCCGTCGAATACACCGGCCAGAAAACCGAATTCCACGGTTACGACACCCTGACGTTGACCGGAAAAGTGGTCGCTATCTACAAAGGCGGCGCTGCCGAGGCCGCGATCGAGGCCGGTGACAGTGCGATTATCGTGCTCGACAGGACACCGTTCTACGCCGAATCGGGCGGGCAGGTCGGCGACCGCGGTCTATTGGTGTCGAGCCGCGGCACCTTTCACGTCAGCGATACACAGAAGATACAGTCGGAAGTCTTTGGCCATCACGGCGTGCTGCATACGGGCAGGCTCGCGGTAGGCGATACGCTTGAGGCCCGGGTCGACACCGCGGCGCGCGCGCGTGCCGCATACAATCACTCCGCGACGCACCTGATGCATGCGGCGCTGCGCAAGGTGCTCGGTGCGCACGTGCAGCAGAAGGGCTCCCTGGTCGACCCCGACCGCACGCGCTTTGACTATTCCCACAACGAGCCTCTGACCGAACAGCAGATCCGCGAGGTTGAAGAACTCGTCAACCGGGAAATTCGCGGCAACGAGGCGGTCGAAGCGCGCATCATGAAATATGACGACGCGATCAAGACCGGTGCGGTGGCGCTGTTCGGCGAGAAATACGGCGATGAGGTCCGCGTGCTGAAGATGGGCGATTTTTCGACCGAACTCTGCGGCGGCACGCACGTTGGCCGCACGGGCGACATCGGTTTCTTCAAGGTGATAGCGGAGTCCGGTATTGCGGCCGGGGTGCGCCGGATCGAAGCGGTGACCGCGCAGGGCGCTTTGTCATGGGTCCAGCAACTGGAAGCGAACCTGCTGCAGGCGGCGGGTGCGTTGAAGGCGCCGGTACACGAAGTTACGCAAAAGATCGGTCAGATCGTCGAGAACGTGAAGAGTCTCGAGAAAGAGCTCGCACGTCTGAAATCGAAGCTTGCGTCCGCGCAGGGTGACGATATTGCGGCACGGGCGGTCGACGTAAAAGGGGCGAAAGTCCTCGCGGCGACGGTTGATGGCGCCGACTCGAAAGCGCTGCGCGAAGCAATGGATAAAATCAAGGACAAGCTGAAATCATGCGCCGTGGTGCTCGCGGCGATTGACGCCGGCAAGGTGACGCTGATCGCCGGCGTGAGCGCGGATCTGACGGGCAAAGTCAAAGCGGGTGAGTTGGTCAATTTCGTCGCGCAGCAGGTCGGCGGCAAAGGCGGGGGGCGGCCCGACATGGCACAAGCCGGGGGAACCGAACCTGCAAAATTGCCGCAAGCGCTCGCGTCGGTGCCTGCATGGGTGGCGGAGCGGTTATAGGTCAGACGGGCCAGGGCGACCGTTCCCGCAAGCGGGGCTGCGCCTAACGAGTCACGGCCGCACCCGACATGGCCCAAGCCGGGGGAACCGATCCTGCACAATTGCCGCAAGCGCTCGCGTCGGTGCCTGCATGGGTAGCTGAGCGGTTATAGGTCAGACAAGTCGGGCCGTGGCGGCCGTTCCCGCAA
>JAYWDM010000076.1:0-2618 GCA_043779885.1 Betaproteobacteria bacterium
ATGGTCAGGCAGGACGGTGTTTACCTGCTGCCCGCGGCGACACAGATGGAGTGCACGGGATCGGTGACCGCATCCAACCGTTCCCTCCAGTGGCGCGAGAAAGTGATCGACCCGATGTTCGAGTCGCGCACCGATCACATGATCATGTACCAACTGGCGCAGAAGTTGGGTTTCGCCGATCAACTGATCGGCAAACAGGCCGACGGCAAAAGCAAGATCAAACTCGTGAAGGGCAAGGGCGGGATGGACGAGCCCGACGCCGAGGACATCCTGCGCGAGATCAATCGCAGCGTGTGGACGATCGGTTACACGGGCCATTCGCCGGAGCGGCTGCAGGCGCATATGCGCAACATGCACGTGTTCGACGTGAAGACGTTGCGCGCGAAAGGCGGCAAGGACGCCAAGACCGGTTACGTGCTCGACGGCGACTACTATGGCCTGCCGTGGCCGTGCTATGGCACGCCGGAGTTAAAACATCCCGGTACGCCCAACCTCTACGACACATCGAAGCATGTGATGGAGGGCGGCGGCAACTTCCGCGCCAATTTCGGCGTCGAGCGCGACGGCGTCAGCCTGCTCGCCGAGGACGGCTCGCATTCGAAAGGCGCCGATCTGACTACCGGTTACCCGGAATTCGACCATGTGCTGTTGAAGAAACTCGGCTGGTGGGATGAACTCACTGATGCCGAGAAGAAGCTCGCAGAAGGCAAGAACTGGAAGACCGATTCGTCGGGCGGCATCATTCGTGTAGCGATGAAGAACCACGGCTGCCATCCGTTCGGCAACGCCAAGGCGCGCGCGGTCGTGTGGAACTTCCCGGATGCGGTGCCGCTGCACCGCGAGCCGCTGTTCAGCCCGCGGCCGGACCTCATCGACAAGTATCCGACCCACGACGACCAGAAGAACCGCTGGCGCATGCCGGTGCTGTTCAAGACGGTGCAGCAAGCCAACAAGAATGCCGTTAAGCAGTATCCGTTGATCATGACCAGCGGCCGTCTGGTCGAGTACGAAGGCGGCGGCGACGAGACGCGTTCCAACCCGTGGCTGGCCGAGCTGCAGCAGGAAATGTTCGCTGAAATCAACCCGAAGGACGCCAACGACCGCGGGGTCAGGAACAACGAATATATCTGGGTCGAGACGCCGACCAAGGCGCGCCTCAAGGTCAAGTCGCAGGTGACCGAACGCGTCGGGCCCGGAACGGTGTTCCTGCCATTCCACTTCGCGGGGTGGTTCGAGGGCCGCGACCTGCTCGACAAATATCCCGAAGGCGCGGCGCCGATAGTGCGCGGCGAGGCGGTCAACACCGCGACCACTTACGGTTACGACATCGTGACTATGATGCAGGAAACGAAGACCACGCTGTGCCAGATCAGCAAGGCATAAGACGATAACAAGAGCTAGAGGAGTACAGACATGGCGAGAATGAAATTTCTGTGTGACGCCGAGCGCTGCATCGAATGCAACGGTTGTGTCACGGCCTGCAAGCAGGAACACGAAATACCGTGGGGTGTAAACCGCCGCCGGGTGGTGACGCTGAACGACGGTGTGCCAGGTGAAAAATCGATCTCGGTCGCGTGCATGCATTGCTCCGACGCGCCCTGCATGGCGGTGTGTCCGGTCGACTGCTTCTACAAAACTTCCGAAGGTATCGTGCTGCACGACAAGGATCTGTGCATCGGTTGCGGATATTGTTTCTACGCATGCCCGTTCGGCGCGCCGCAGTTTCCGCAGGATGGCGCGTTCGGCCTGCGCGGCAAGATGGACAAATGCACGTTCTGCGCCGGTGGTCCCGAGGCCGATAATTCGGAGGCCGAATACAAGAAATACGGCCGTAATCGGCTGGCCGAAGGCAAATTGCCCGCTTGTGCCGAAATGTGCTCGACCAAGGCGTTGCTCGGCGGCGATGCGGACGTCATTTCGGATATCTACCGCAACCGCGTGCTAAAGCGCGGCAAGGGTTCGGAGATCTGGGGCTGGGGCACCGCTTATGGCAAGCCTGACGCCAAGCCGGCGACGCCTCCCGGAGCCAAGTCGTGACCGCGCGCAGTTTACTTGCGGCATGCGTGCCCGGCGTCCTGGCGTTACTGATCGCGGGCTGCGGCGACAACAAGCCGATGGTTTACAAGCAGGGCCAGTATCAGGGCAAGCCTGACAACAAGCCGTGGGACAACGACCAGTTCAAGGGCAATCAGGTTGAGTGGGAAAAAGCGGTCAAGGCACGCAACCAGGGGCAGGACGAGTACTCGCGCGCCGTCGCGAGCGCTAAATAGGGAGTTGGCTCATGACGAGGTCCTGCGCGCTCGAAAGGATATTGCCGCTGACGGCGCTGTTGTTCGCTTTGGTATCAACGCCCTTTGCGCAAGCGGCGGATGTGGGCGGGGCAAAGGAGCAGGCGCAGCGTCAGCTAACGCAGCCCGGCAACAATGCGCCGGTATGGCGCGACGTGCGCGAGGGCGTAAATTCCTACCAAACGACCCAGGTACGCGGTGTCGAAGCCAACGTTCTCGTGCAGCCTTCAGGACAGACCTGGCGCCAGTTGCGGCCGCCGGTCGCGCTGGCAGGTGGGCTGTTGTTTGTGGCCGCGCTGCTGGCGGTGTTTGCATTTTACTGGTGGCGCG
>JAYWDM010000077.1:0-2618 GCA_043779885.1 Betaproteobacteria bacterium
GCCGACGAGACAGCCGCTGCGGCCGCGATACGCGAGGGGCACGCCAAACAGCGCATCTATCACAACTGCTCGGGCAAGCACTGCGGATTTCTGACCGTGGCGCGGCATCGCGGCTGGCCGGTCGAAGGTTACGACCGCATCGAGCATCCCGCCCAGCAGCTTTATCTCGACGCGCTGTCCGAGCTGGCGGGGCGCGACGCGCGCGCGTTGCCGTTCGGCGTCGACGGCTGCACGCTGCCGGCGGCGGCCCTGCCCGTGAAAGACATGGCGGTGCTGATGGCGCGGTTCGCGGAGGCCCGCGCAAGCTCGCCGGGGCGCCGCGCGGCGATCCTCGCGATCCACGACGCGATGCGCCTCAATCCCGAATACATCTCCGGCACCGGTCAGCCCGGCGTGCAGTTGGCCCGCGCCACGCGCGGTCGCATCGTCATGAAGACCGGCGCGGAAGGTTTTCTGATGGCGTACGCGCCGGGTCAGGGGCTCGGCATCGCCCTCAAGATCGCCGACGGCGAGGCGCGCGCGCGGGTACCCGCGTTGATTGCAGTGCTGTCGGCAGTGGGCCTGCTGGACCAAGCGGAGCAGCGTGCACTCGCGCGCCTGGCCGGGCCGCCGGTCAAGAGCAGCGCCGGCGCAATCGTCGGGCGCATCTGCGCATGCGGCTTCGACCCTGCGGGCGTTCAAGCGCAAGCCGCCGCTGAGGACTGCAGCCGCGCGCAGGATTGAACAATGCAACGGATGACGACCAGCGACGCGCTGAGCATCGCTTACACCATAGACGATTACACCGACCCGTGGTCCGCGCCGCCGACCCTGGTCATGCTGCATTCCGCGATGAGCAGCTCGCGGCGGCTGTACGCGATGGTCCCGCGTCTCGCGCGCAAGTACCGCGTCGTGCGCATGGACCTCAGAGGCCACGGCGAATCCGGCGTGCCGCGCGCCGACCAGCCGCTGACGCTCGCGCGCCTCACGCAGGACGTGCTGGAGCTGCTCGACCACCTCAACGTGGATGCGGCGCATTTGCTCGGCGTGTCGGGCGGCGGCTATCTCGCGCAGCAGATCGCGATTCACCATCCGGCGCGCGCGCTGGGCATTCTGTTGTTCGCCTCGCGCCCGGGATTCAGGGACAGCAAGGGCGCCGCGTGGATTCCGGAAATGGAGCGCGTGGGCCTGCGCGCTTTCATCGCCGCGACGCTGGAAGAGCGCCTGCCCGTGAAGCAGCTCGAACCGGCGCAGATCGAATGGTTTCTCGACGAGATTGCGCGCAATGACGAAGCGTTCGTCAAGCGTTTCGTGCTCTACATGACGACGCAGTACTGGATGGACGACCTCGCGCGGATCGCGTGCCCGACGCTTATCGTGGCGCCGGCGGGGGATGCGATCGGCAATGCCAGCGCGTACGCCGACATGCATAGCCGCATCAAAGGCAGCGAGCTCGTCACCTATGATGTCGCGAACCACAACATCTGCGACTATCTGCCCGACCGCTGCGCGCGGGACGCGCTGGAATTTCTGGACCGCAGATTTCCGGGACGGGACTAGGAGGAGGTGGTTATTGCAACTAAATTCGGCGGCTGGTATTCGGCCACAGCGGCCACTGGGGATCGGCGACCGCTGAAATCGGGATTATCGACTTGGGCGTCCGCTCCCAAAAACTTTCAGATGGCGCTTTCGACCCACAAGAGACATTCGGATTTCTCCATAGCTGCCGCTGCGATTTGCCCGCTCTACGCTTGCCACGTTCCGGCAGCATATCGACAAAGCGTAGGATGGGTCGAGCGCAGTGATACCCATCATTGGCACAGCGTAACAACCGATGGGTTTCGTCCCTCAACCCATCCTACTTTGCTGAGCCTCTGTTGAACGACTGCATATGGCGCAAATGAAATGTAACCGGGAGCGTCAACTTTTGGCCGGGAGCGGCGGTTAGCCATAGTCGCCCGTAAGCCGACCTTGGAAAAAACGCCGGGTTTTGCCAGTGTTAAGGGTTGTATTGGGATTCTGGCTTGCGAAGAATATACGGCGTGCAAAATGTCCAAAATGCGGATATGACTGGGAAATCAGCGAAAAGGGAAGCATCCTAGACCAAATGCAGTACCCGGATAAAAACATGCTGAACTGGAAGAATTGTACGGGGTGCGGCTTAAGTATGCGGCCGTGAATGTAAACTGTTTCTGACTCCACTCCAAGTCCGGGTGGGCGCTACAGCGGTCAAATCTATGGTGCTTCGAATCGCAATCGGCAACTACACCTCACTTGCGAGTGCCTGCGTCAGTCGGATAGCATGCCGCAATGTTTAGGATCGCAATTGCCTTATTGATTGCGTTGGGGACTGCCCCGACTATTGCATGGCTTGCCAACGAATGGCTAGGTATAGCCATAACCATGCAGGAGGTCATTGCCGGATTTGGAATATTAATTGCTGCATTAGGCGCATGGCTCGTGTTTGCGGGGGTATCAAGTCGGTCTTGGGGGAAAATACGCGGTAGCATCACCGAGTCCAGCATCACAGGCAGTGGCGGCAGCAGCAGTCGCACCGCGCATTGGGATCCAAAGGTGACCTATTGCTACACCGTTGACGGCTGCGAATTCACGGGATCAAGAATTGCATTTGGACAACC
>JAYWDM010000078.1:0-2617 GCA_043779885.1 Betaproteobacteria bacterium
GGCGAACGCTGCGCACCCGTCAGCGCCAGCGCGCGCAATTTGCCGGCCTTGACCTGCGGCATCAGCGTGCTCAAGTCGCCGGACATGAACTGCAACTGGCCGCCGAGCAAATCGGCGACCGCGGGCGCAACCCCTTTGTACGGCACATGCACCACGTCGATCTTCGCCATCACCTTGAGCAACTCGGCGGCAAGGTGCGTTGTCGAGCCGTTGCCCGGCGAGCCGAAATTAAGCTGGCCCGGCTTCGCTTTCGCGTACGCAATCAACTCCTGCACGCTCTTCACGGGCAGCGACGGATGCACCACCAGCACGAACGAAAAACTGCTCACCAGCGTGACCGGCGCGAAATCCCGCACCGGATCGTACGCAAGGTGCGTGGATATGACGGGCAGAATCGCAAACGGGCCCGCGCTCCCGATCAACAGCGTGTAACCGTCGGCCGGCGATCTTGCCGCCATTTCGGTGCCGATGGCGCCACCCGCGCCGCCGCGATTGTCGACCACCACCGGCTGGCCCAGCGCCGCACCCAGCTTTTGCCCGACGATGCGCGCGACAAAGTCCGCGCCGCCGCCCGGCGCGAACGGCGCAATCAACCGGATCGGCTTGCTTGGATAAGTCTGTGTCGTAGTAGCCGCCGCGAGATAAAATGCGCCGGGCTGCGCGTCCTTCCCGCGAGCGGGCCTGCGGCTAACGGGTCCGGACGCGTCCGGCTCCAATGGCGCGATCAACCGGATCGGTTTGGTTGGATAAGTCTGCGTCGTCGCCTGCGCCAGCGCGCCGCCTGAAATCAGCGCCAGCACAACCAACCGTCGCGCGATCCTGCGCGCGACGAGTAAGTTCGATTCAGCATGCATACTTGCCCCCCGCATTGAATACGGACAATTCTACCTTTCGCGGCCTGCGCGCACTACGGCTTCGCCTTGTAACATGCATGATTTGTCGCAAGCGTTGCGCATTTGTAGGATGGGTGGAGGAACGATACCCATCGCACGCCGCGTGTATTATCGGGCAGGCGAACCAATTGGCCATGGCGTAAGGCAAGGATGAAGGATGAAGAAAAAGGCAAATACCAATGTGGGTATACGCATGGGCGCCAATCGCCAAGCGAATTTCTTCATCCTTCATCCTTCCGCCTTCATCCTTTGCAGTTTCACCGCCATCGCGCCGCTTGCGCCTGCAATCACTCACGCCCAGGAATATCCAGCGCGCCCGATTCGCGTCCTCGTGCCCAGCACGCCCGGCGGTAGCGTCGACACGCTGGCGCGCCTCGTCGCCTTGCGACTGGGGGAGCGCTGGGCTCAGCAGGTGGTGGTCGACAACCGCGCCGGCGCCGGCGGCATCATCGCGGCGGACAGCACCGCAAAATCGCCGCCCGACGGATACACGCTGATCATGGCCACCGTCGCGGCGATGGCAACCAACGTCAGCCTCTCGCGCAAATTGCCGTACGACCCCGTGCGCGACTTCGCACCGGTCACGCTGGTGGCGTCGCAGCAACTCGTGCTGTTGGTAAATCCGGCAATCGCCGCGAAATCGGTGCAGGATCTGGTGCGGTTCGCAAAGGCGAAACCGGGCCAGCTGACTTTCGCGTCGGCCGGCAACGGTTCAGGCGGCCATCTGTCGGGCGAATTGCTGAAAATTCTGGCGCACATCGATTTGACGCACATACCGTACAAGGGCATCGCACCCGCACTTGTCGACGTGATCAGCGGCCAGGTCGCCATGACCTTTGCGAGCATGATCTCCGGCATGCCGCACGTCAGATCGGGCAAAACGCGCGCGCTCGCGGTTACCGGTGCGCATCGTTCACCGGCCGCGCCCGAACTGCCGACCATGATTGAATCCGGCGTGCCCGGCTACGAATCAAGCACGTGGTACGGCTTGCTTGCGCCGAAAGCGACACCGCGCGCCGTAATCGTGAAGCTCAATCGCGAGACCGTGGCGATCGTGAACCTGCCGGAAGTAAAGTCGCATTTGCTCACCGAAGGCGCCGAGCCGGTCGGCAACACGCCCGAGGAGTTCGGTGCGTTCATCCAATCTGAAATCGACAAATGGGGAAAAGTCATACGCGCGGCCGGGCTGCGCACTGATTAGCGCGCCGCGCTTTCCGCCACGTTCCACCCGCCGCCCAGCGCCTGCACCAGGGCAACCGCCGCGACGAGGCGCTGCCCCAGCACATTGACCGCGCTCGCTTCATTGCCGAGCAGCGTCGCCTGCACGGTCACGACGTTGAGATAACTGACGGTGCCCGCCTTGTACTGATTGATCGTGAGCTCGGTCGACTGGCGCGAGGCCAGCACCGCATCGTCCTGCGCGCGCGCCTCTTCCTCGAGTATGCGCAGCGCGGCCAGATTGTCCTCGACTTCCTTGAATGCGCCGAGCACGGTCTGCCGGTAGATCGAAACATTGACGTCATACGCCGCCTGCGCCTGTTTCGACACGGCGCGCCGCAGCCCGCCATCAAACAGCGTTTCCGCCAGCGCGGGGCCGACCGACCAGAAGCGGCTCGGGATGGTGAGCCAGTCGGCGAAGCTGTTGCTGCGAAAGCCGGTGCTCGCGGACAGGGTCAGCGCTGGAAAAAATGCCGCTTTGGCAACGCCGATCTGCGCGTTGGCCG
>JAYWDM010000079.1:0-2616 GCA_043779885.1 Betaproteobacteria bacterium
CGCACGAAAGAATCGATCGACGGCAGAAACCGCGAGCACCTGCTGCGCGAACAGATGCGCGCGATCCAGAAGGAACTCGGCGAGGGCGACGAGGGCGCGGCGGAAATCGCCGATCTCGAGAAAGCGATTGCCGCGGCGAACATGCCGCAGGACGTGGAAAAGCATGCGCGCAAGGAATTGAAGCGTCTGGCGCGCATGGCCGACGGGGCGGGCGAGAATTCGATGATCCGCGCCTACCTCGACTGGCTGACAGAACTGCCATGGGCGGCGGACGCCGCAACGGCGATCGACATCGCGCAGGCGCGCCGCATCCTTGACGAGGACCATTACGGGCTCGAGAAGATCAAGAAACGCATACTCGAGTATCTGGCGGTGCGAAAATTGAATCCGGCCGGCAGAAGTCCGATCCTGTGCTTCGTCGGTCCGCCCGGCGTGGGCAAGACCTCGCTCGGCCAGAGCATCGCCAAGGCGATCGGGCGCAAGTTCACGCGCGTGAGCCTGGGCGGCGTGCACGACGAGGCCGAGATCCGCGGCCACCGCCGCACGTACATCGGGGCGTTGCCCGGCAATATTATGCAGAGCCTGCGCAAGGCCGCAACGCGCAACGGCGTGATGATGCTCGATGAAGTTGACAAGCTGGGCGCGGGCAGCTTTCACGGCGATCCGTCGTCGGCGCTGCTCGAAGTGCTGGATCCCGAGCAGAATTCGACGTTCCGCGACAATTACCTCGCCGTGCCGTTCGATCTGTCGGGCGTGATGTTTATCTGCACCGCGAACGTGCTCGACACCATACCGGGGCCGCTGCGCGATCGCATGGAGATTATCCATTTGCCGGGCTATACATCGCAGGAGAAGCTTGAGATCGCCCGCCGTTACCTGGTCGCGCGCCAGCTTGCGGCCACCGGGCTTAAGCCGGAGCAATGCGAAATAACCGACGATGCGCTGATGGCGATCATCGAAGACTACACGCGGGAAGCCGGCGTGCGCAATCTCGAACGCGAGATCGGCAAGGTTTTCCGCAACGTTGCGGTGCGCATTGCCGAAGGCAGCGCGCAGTCGGTAAAGATCGGCCCGGACGAGCTTGGCGCCATACTCGGCCCGCGCAGGTTCGAAGCGGAAGTCGCGATGCGCACCGGCATACCCGGCGTGGCGACGGGTCTGGCGTGGACACCGGTCGGCGGCGACATCCTGTTCATCGAGGCATCGCGCATGCCCGGCACAGGCAAGCTCATACTCACCGGCCAGCTGGGCGAGGTGATGAAGGAAAGCGCGCAGGCCGCGCTCTCGCTGATCAAGGCGCGCGCGCCGCAACTCGGGATTGCGCAGGAGGTGCTCGACA
The DNA here is from genome assembly GCA_043779885.1 of Betaproteobacteria bacterium. Taxonomy (GTDB): domain Bacteria; phylum Pseudomonadota; class Gammaproteobacteria; order Burkholderiales; family SG8-41; genus PALSA-1004. The sequence continues at coordinate 1,340 of JAYWDM010000079.1, forward strand.
AATCGGACATCCATGTCCACGTTCCCGCCGGCGCGACGCCCAAGGACGGCCCGAGCGCGGGAGTCGCCATGTTCACGGCGCTCGCGTCGCTGTTGACCGGCCGGCCGGTGAAAAGCGACGTTGCGATGACGGGCGAAATCAGTCTGCGCGGTCTCGTGCTGCCGATCGGCGGGGTCAAGGAGAAAGTGCTGGCGGCGCTGCGGGCCGGCATTACGACAGTGCTGTTGCCCGCGCGCAATCGACGCGATCTCGAGGAGATTCCTGCCGAGGCGCGCGACCGCATCAGGTTCGTGTGGGTCGAGCGGGTTGACGATGCGCTGGCCGCCGCATTGTCGGAGACCGTGGAGGCGGCGGCAGTGGCGTAACAGGGCGGCTTGGCGGGCGGCTCGCTTAGTTTGCCCCTATTCATGCAGGCGGACGCAGGGCTGCAACCCGTTGCGCCAGGCCGTCTGACTGCGCGTGCGGTGATCCTTGCCACGCGGCGGGTGGTCATGAATATTATTCAATAAAGTCATATCGTTACCGTAACGCTGGAAACCTGACGAAGCGGTCGGGCAGCACGGCAGGATCGTTGCCGCCACGGCGTGGATTCCTCCCCCCGGCCCCACAGTGGCGTGGCTTGCCGTGAAATAGCGCTGCTTCTCCGCGCCTGTTCCGGGTTTTGCTTCACCTGCCCGGCGCCGATACTGTGGTCAATGCAGCGGCGGGTTGCCGGTGCCTGATGCGGGGGTGATGACGATGATGCTGTTATTGCTGACTGTGTGGCTGGTCGTTGGTTGTGGCATTGCCTGGACAATCGGGAACTCATCCGATCTCGGTGCGTCGTCCGCGGAACCCTATCAAGCATTACGCGGACCCTCGCCGGATTACGCATCCGCACGCGCCAACACTGCGTGCGCCGGCTAGCAGTTTGTTGAAATACACATCATGCTGTCATTGCGAGCGCAGCGCGGCAATCTCGTGCATCCGGGCCGCTAAAGCCTCGGGCGCGTACTGCCGTTAACAGGCCATATCGCGGGACGGATCGTGTTGATCGCATGCGCCACGCGGGCACGCCCCTTGATCTGACGCCGGGTTTTGCGGTCTTGACACGACGAAAGTGCGGGAAAATATAACGATTGTTCAGCAGTGTTTATAGCAACGTGGTAACCCGGACAGGCCGGGCTCCATAATTACTACAGGAGATTTGGATATGAAGCGTCTGCAACGTGGCTTTACCTTGATCGAATTGATGATCGTCGTGGCGATTATCGGCATTCTGGCGGCGGTCGCGCTGC
>JAYWDM010000080.1:0-2613 GCA_043779885.1 Betaproteobacteria bacterium
GTGAGCGCCGCGATGGCGAGCGTGCTCAAGCTGGCGGAGATTCAGCCGCGGCTCATCGACCTGGGGTTCGACCCGATCGGCGGCAGCCCCGAGCAATTCGCCGCGAATATAAAAAGCGAGACGGAAAAGTGGGCGCGGGTCATCCGGAATGCCCGCGTCAAACTGGATTGAAAGGCGAACAATGCCATTGTCTTCGGAAATGCACACGCACGTCGCCAGCGACGGCCTGAAACTGCGCTACGCCGTCGATGATTACAGCGATCCGTGGCGGCCGCAGGAAACGCTCTTCCTGCTGCATGCGGCGATGGGGAGTTCGCGCCGGCTCTACAAATGGGTGCCGGTTCTGGCGCGCAATTTCCGGGTGGTGCGGCCGGATATGCGCGGACACGGGCAAAGCGGGATTCCCGGACCGGATCAATTGTCGGTCGCCAGGCTCGCGCAGGATGTGGCCGAACTCGCGGACGCGCTCGGGTGCCGGCAGTTTCATGTCGCGGGCTCGTCGGCGGGCGCCATCGTCGCGATGCAGGTGGCGATCGACTACCCGGATCGCGTCAGGACGCTGGGCGATTTTGCATCGACGCCGGGGTTGAAGAACTCGCTGGTCGATGCGGAGAAGTGGATAGCGGGGATCAAGGCGCAGGGCTTTAAGGGCTTTCTCGAAGCCACCATTGCGGACCGCATGCCGCAAGACGCGGATGAGGGATTCAAGCGCTGGTTTATCGATGAGTCGGCAAAAACCGATCCGGAGTTGTTCTACCGCTTCGTGCGAATGATGAAAGCGTGCGATCTGACTGACCGCCTGCACGAAATCCGCTGCCCGGCGCTGGCGGTGATACCGCATCCCGATCCGCTCGGCACGCCCGCGCAGTATGAGGTGGTGAAGCACAATATCCGCAATTGCGAATATGTCGTTTATCAGGGGCTGCCGCACAACATCACCGATTCGGTGCCGGAAAAATGCGCCGAAGAACTCAAGCGCTTTCTGCTCGGGCAATGCGCCGGCTGATGCCCGGTCAGCGGGTTTCCGGGCGCGGCGCGCGCTGACATGGGGCGTCTCGCCGGCAAGGTTGCTTTTATCACGGGCGCGGGTTCCGGAATTGCGCGCGCGGCGGCGGCATTGTTCGCGCGCGAAGGGGCGCGCATTGCCATCGCCGAGATCAAGCCGGAACCCGGCAACGCGACGGAAAAACTCGTGCGCGATGCCGGTGGCGACGCGTTGTTTATCCAGACGGATGTTACGAACGAAGGCAGCGTCAAGGCCGCGATCGCCGCGACCGTCGGTCGCTTCGGCAAAATCGACGTGCTGTACAACTGCGCGGGTGGATCGATTCCGGCCGACAGCTACGTCACTGACGTCGATCTCACGGTATGGCAGCACACGATGTCGCTTGACCTGCTGGGGCCCATACTGTGCTGCCGGCACGGCATACCCGAAATCATCAAAGCAGGGGGCGGCGCGGTAGTCAACATGTCATCAGGCGCCGCACTGCGCGGCGGCAGTCCGTCCCATATTTACACCGCGGCCAAAGGCGCGATCCTGTCCCTGACGCGCGCGCTGGCCGGCGCGTACGCCAGGAACAATGTCCGCGTGAACGCGATCTGCGCCGGCCGCATTCTGACCGAGCGCATCACCGGCAATTACGGCACGCCCGGCCGGCCGGGCCCGCTCGCCGATCGTCAGGATGCGGCCGGCCGCAGCAAGGAGTATCCGTTCTGGGTGGGCATGCCCGAAGACATCGCGAATATTGCGCTGTTTCTCGCCAGCGAAGAATCGCGCATGATCACCGGCGCGACGATCCCGGCGGAAGGCGGGCGCTCGGCGTACTAATTGTTTGGGAGGGTAAATGGCGCGGAATATCGTTTGTCTGACGTTTGATTTTGACGCAATGTCGGGGTTCATCGCGCGCGGCATGACCTCGCCGACGCCCGTATCGCGCGGCGAGTTCGGCGCGGATGTGGCGACACCGCGCCTGCTCGAGCTGCTGAAGAAGCACAAGATTCCGGCGTCGTGGTTCATCCCGGGGCATACGCTCGATACCTATCCCGATCGCTGCCAGCAGGTGTTCGATGCCGGTCACGAAATCGGCCATCACGGGTGGACGCACGTGCCGCCGGCATTGCTGACCCGCGAGAAGGAAGAAGAGGGGCTGGCGCGCGCCAATGAGCTGATCAGGAAACTCACCGGACGACCTGCCCGCGGGTATCGCTCGCCGTCCTGGGATTTGAGCGCGCACTCGGTGGAACTATTGCTCAAGCACGGATTCATTTACGACAGCAGCATGATGGGCGACGACTACACGCCGTACCGGGTGCGCAAGGGCGATATTATCGAACTGGAAAAACCCGCGGTGTTCGGCGCACGCACGCGGCTGATTGAAATGCCCGTCAGCTGGGGACTCGACGATTTTCCGCATTTCGAATTTCTCCGCACCAAGGACTGGATAATGCCCGGGCTGATGAACTCCAGCCTGGTCCTCGAGAACTGGATCGACGATTATGTGTACATGAAGAAGAGCATGAAGTGGGGCGTAATCACCTACACGTTTCACCCGTTCGTGATCGGACGCGGCGGCCGCATGCTGATGCTGGAGAAACTGATCAGGAAGTTAAAGA
>JAYWDM010000081.1:0-2611 GCA_043779885.1 Betaproteobacteria bacterium
TATCAGCCCGCGCCTGGTCTTCGGGCAAAACCACACTATTTTCAGGGACGTCGTTGTGCAGTGCATCAACCATCATATTTTATTGTGCGGCGTCTCAACGTTCATTTTTTAACAAGGTCCAGTATCGACCCGTGCTTGGCGTTTTGAAACAAGTCAACAACCCTACAATCACCGCACATTTTGAGCAGATCGAGCGCGCCCGGTTCGGCAAACATCGAATGCGAGGTTAACCGACCCAGCATGTTCTCGATTATTTGCTTGGTCGCAAACGGCTTGCCGCATTTGATGCAGGGAAATACCTCGGCTTCGTTGAGCACCACTTCCGACGTGGCCTGCTTGCTCAGCAACAGACGCGGCACGAGGCTGATCGCATCTTCCGGGCAGGTCTTTTCGCACAGCCCGCATTGCACGCAATTGCGCTCAACGAACCTGAGCTGCGGCTGCTCCCTGGAGTCGAGCAGCGCGCTTTCGGGGCACGCACCGACGCACGCCATGCACAGCGTGCACGTCTGTTTGTTGACGACAACCTGACCGTACGGGGCCCCCGCAGCAAGCGCTATCTGCTCCTGCGGCTGCGGCGCGTGTTTCAGCAGATGGTCGAAAACGAAATCGAGCGTGGTGCGTTTGTTGTTGAACAAGTTGAAGGTTGCCGGTTTCATCTCGCCTGCTGGGCCGAGATTCCACACTGCCTGCTCGAGGCCCCCCACATCCTGCGCCTCGATCAGGCTGAAATGGCCCTCACCGTAGCCCAGGCCGGCAACGATCTGCTGCGCCACGCCGAGCTGGTAGCGCAGCGCTGCCAGATAATCAGGGGTTTCCGATCCGGTGCACAGAATCACGAACTGCGCCGCGCCGAGCGCGAAGCCGCCCAGCATCAGATCGAGCCCGAGCGCGGCGGTATGCAACACTTCCAGCGGAATGACATTGGCCGGCAGGCCCTTGCCGCGGCGGCCGAGCATCGCCACCAGCTCGCGTCCATCGCCGATGTTATGAAACAACAGGCACGCTGCCTTCCCGCCGGCGTTGCGGTAGGTTTGCAGCACCGCCTTGATCCGCACGCCCATGTCCGCGACACGCGGATAAGCGTAAGTCATCGCGCCCGACGGACATACGGTCGCGCACGCGCCGCAGCCCATGCACAGATGCGGCTCGACCTTGATCCGGTTTTGTTCTTTCTCGCTCACGATTGCGCGCGTCGAGCAGACGTCGATGCACTTCGTGCAGCCCACGATTTCGTTGCGGCTGTGGGCGCAGATCTTTTCGTTGTAGGCAAAGAACTTCGGCTTCTCGAATTCACCCACCATCGCCACCAGTTCCGCGCAGGCCGCCTCCAGCCTGGCGAGGTCGCGACCCACGGCAAAGTAGCCCTGCGGCGGCTGGGGCATCATGAAATGCGCGGGGATGGAAAAATCGAGGATCAGATCGAAATGGCCGGTGTACAGCTTGCGCGCCATATCGAACTGCACCACTGGCGCTTCTCCGGAGCTTGCGAGCACCACCGTCTCGGCGGATTGTCCGGCGGTCGACGCAACGGGCATTTTCTCGACCCCGCTCGCAGACCAGGTCACTTCGAAAGCCCCCAGAAACCCCTTCAGCGATTGCGCCTTGCCTTCCCATGCGAGAAAACCTTCCGCAGCGGCAAGCGAATCCGGACAGAGCAAATGCACGTCGAGATCGTGCTTGAGTGTTGCGGCTGTGGCCAGCGCCGAGTCGGCGGCTGCGCGCGGCGCGATGACCAGCAGCCTGCCGCGCGAAACATAGCTCACGATGGCGACGGGTTCGGGCTCGGGAAGATCGGATAGCGCAGCCAGTGCCGCGATCTTGGGCGCGGCAGTCGAGGGATCAGCCGTCCAGCCCGAACGCTGCAGGCGCTCGAAGAAGTCTTCTGCAGCAGCCGATGAAATCAGATCTTCACTCATGCGGTCTATTGCGGTGTCTGCTGATGCTACTCACACTCGCTCCTCGTGCTGAATTCGGTTTTGTGTCGTTCCCGGGTCATGCGGATAGGCGCATCGGTCGTAGTCAGTCGGGACCGGCTGTTAACCGCAGGCCGCCCTCAGCGCTCGCCTCACGGCTGGATTTTGCCGGCGGTTCGACGTTTTGATTTTCGCTCAACGGTTCGTCCACTGGTTGAACAGCCGCGGCGGTGGAATCCGCTGGCTGTTCCTCGACCTGCCCCGGCGGTTGAGCCGCGGCGGCTTCCGCGGCTGTCTTCTCCGTGTCTTCGCGCGCCCACGCCAGGATCTGCTGCCCGTGCTTCAGTTGGGCCAACATCTCCGCCGGCAACGGATCGGACTTGGAATAATCGTCGATATACACGTCCAGCCCGTCCATCACGTTGAAGTGCGGATCACCGAACAGTTTCCTGAGTGCCGCCCGCCGCAGTTTTTCATCCACCTTGGGATGGAAAAAACCGGTGTAATCCGAATCGATCGTCAGCTTGTCGACGGGCGGCAGTTCCGGCGGCGGCGCGTTGGGATCGGGTGCTTCAGGCTTGGGCTGCGGCTTTTCGGCGGGCTGCTCGCGCGCTGCCTTTTTCAAACGCGTCCAACGCGCCAGAAAGACTTCGTTGCTGTCGTCTGCCGCCGCGCGGGTCGAGACAGGCGTCGGT
>JAYWDM010000082.1:0-2610 GCA_043779885.1 Betaproteobacteria bacterium
CGCGCCGACATGTCGTTGTAGTCTTTGAACACCACCGCGCGGCCGGTGTGCTTCATCAATCGCGCTTCCGCCGCGGTCGGCTTGATCACCGCGCCATCGGGCGCGAGATTGCCGCGCAGTACCGCAAGCCCGCCGCTTTTCGCCAGCGGATTGTCCAGTGGACGGATCACGTCGCTGTTATAGACCTTGGCGTCCTGCAAATTCTCGCCGAGCGTTTTGCCGTTGACCGTCATGCACTCGAGATTCAGGAGATCGCGCATTTCGCCGAGAAGCGCGCGCAAACCTCCAGCATAGTAGAAATCCTCCATCAGGTACTTCTGCCCCGCCGGCCGTATATTGGCGAGCACCGGCGTCAGACGCGACAGTTCGTCGAAGCGGTCGAGCGCGAGCTTCACGTTCGCGCGTCCTGCCATCGCGATCAGGTGTATGAGCGCATTGGTCGAGCCCGACAGTGCGTGCACCGTTGTGATCGCGTTATCGAATGACTTTGCATTGAGGACATCGCTGGGTTTCAGATCCTCCCACACCATATCCACGATGCGCCGTCCCGTATAGCTCGCCATGCGCGAGTGGTTCGAATCCGGCGCGGGTATCGATGCCGCACCCGGCAGCGTAAGTCCCAGCACTTCAGCCACGGATGTCATGGTCGACGCAGTGCCCATCACCATGCAGTGACCGGGTGAACGCGCGATGCCTTCTTCGACTTCCGCCAGTTCCTTGTCGCTGAGATTGCCGGCGCGGAATTCCGCCCAGTATTTCCAGGTGTCGGTGCCGGAACCGAGCGACTCGCCGTGCCAGTTGCCGCGCAGCATGGGTCCCGCCGGCATGAAAATCGCGGGCAGGTTCATGCTGGTTGCGCCCATGATGAGCGCCGGGGTCGTCTTGTCGCAGCCGCCCATCAGCACCGCGCCGTCGACCGGGTACGAGCGCAGGAGCTCCTCGGTTTCCATCGCCAGCAGATTGCGGTACATCATCGTCGACGGCTTCATGAACGGCTCTGACAGCGTGATCGCCGGCATCTCGAGCGGAAAACCGCCCGCCTGCCACACGCCGCGCTTCACTTCCTCGGCGCGCTGGCGGAAATGCGCGTGGCACTGGTTGATGTCGCTCCACGTGTTGATGATCGCGATCACCGGCTTGCCGGCGAAATCCTCGCGCGCAAATCCGGTTTGCAGTGTGCGCGAGCGGTGGCCGAATGCGCGCATGTCCTGCGCGCCGTACCAGCGGTGGCTGCGCAGTTCTTCGGGTTTCTTGCGTTGATTGGTCATTTCGAAACCTCTAAGTCAAAAACTATTTGTAGCCGCAGATGGACGCAGATAAACGCGGATAGATTTACTCTATCACCTTGTCGGCGCGCACCAGGACCGAATTGGGAAACTTGATGCCGAGCGACCTCGCCGCTTTATTGTTGACGATCATTTCGAACCGAGTCGCCTGCTCGATCGGAATGTCGCCCGGCTTAGTGCCTTTGAATATCTTGTCCACGAAGTAGGCCGCCCGGCGCCACATTCCAAGATAGTTCACTCCATAGCTCATCAGGCCACCGGCCTCCGCGATCTCGCTAAATCCAGCGGAGGGCAGCCTGTGCTTGATCGCGAGTTCGGCAATCACCGTGGGATGGCTAATAAACATTGGGTCAGAAGGAATCGCGACTGCGCCGACCCGCTTCTTGCTCATTGCAGCAAAAGCGCCCTCGAACTCGTGAGATCCTCGCACAGGGAATTTGTGCAGCGTTACATTCCGCGACCGCGCCGTGGTCTCCATCATTTGTAATCTCAATGCAGTATCGGACTGACTGTCCGCATTCACCAGCACGGCCACTTGAGCAAGTCGGGGTAAGACGTCCTTGAGCAGTTCGATGCGTTTGGCCTCGAGTTCATAACCGAAGTTAATCGCGCCTGTCATATTCCCGCCCGGCCGCGCAAGGTTGGCAACGAAACCCAAGGCGACAACGTCACCGCTGGTTGCTGTGACAATGGGAATAGTCTTCGTCGCATTCATTGCTGCGCGCAACGGAAGCGTCGCATGGGTCACCAGCACATCAACCTTAAGACGGACGAGTTCCGCGGCCAGCTCGGGGAGCCGATCGTAATTTCCATCGGCCCAGCGACTTTCGATGACGATATTTTTCCCTTCTTCATAGCCGAGTTCACGCAAGCCTGCACGAAACGCGTCAAACCGGTCCCCTAACCTGGCTACGGATTCGGATTGCAGGAACCCGATGCGCCAGACTTTGCCTTGCTGTTGCGCGAAGGCGGCGAGCGGCGCTGAGAGCGCGCCAGCGCCAAGCGCAACCAGCAGTTTGCGGCGGTTGAACATTTTTGAGGATCGAGGACTGAGGATTGAGGACTGAGGGATTAGTTAATAAATCGCCGACTCACTTCGGTGATCCAACCACGCCGGATTATGCAGGATGCGCTCATAGCGCGGCAAGCGCGCGCGCACCACCAGCTCCTCAGTCCTCGCTCCTCAATCCTCACTCCTGCCGTCTGGCGTATAATTACGCCAGTTTCCCCCCGTATTCACCGCTTCCGGAGATAATCATGACTCAACGCATCCGCGGCGTGCTGTCGCCCGTCGTCACCCCGTTCAAAGCCGATCTCTCGCCCG
>JAYWDM010000083.1:0-2606 GCA_043779885.1 Betaproteobacteria bacterium
GGCGGTTCGCTGCGATTGCCGAAGTCATTCGGCGTCCGGACGAAGCCGCGCCCGAAGTGATATTGGCAGATGCGATTCACCATCACGCGCGCCGTCAGCGGATTGTCGGCGCGCGTCAGCCATTGCGCGAGTTCGAGTCGCCCACTTCCAGAATCGCCGAAAGCAACATCGCCGCCGCCGAGAATCTTGAGGAACCCGCGCGGGACTTCCTCGCCCGGCTTGTCCGGCTCGCCGCGTAGTTGCAGTCGCGCGTTGTGCGGCGTGCCTTCCGTGACGCCATACGCGAGCGCGACCGGCCCCGTGGCGAGTTGCGCCCGGAGTTCCTGCTTCCGCTTTTCCTCCTCGGCGGAAAGTCGCGCGATCCGCGTGCGCAGGTCGTCAATCTTCGCCTGCCGCGACGCGCGCTCGTCGCCCGCGAACTGAACCTCGGGCGCGTCGAACGCCGGGAGCGGCTTGTCGTTGAGGACGAAGTTGTCCGCATCGAGCGCGGGCCTCACGCCAGCGAGGTGACCGTAGCTGTCGATGAACGTGTAGTCGATCGTGCCATCCCATCCGGTCGCCAACTGTCCGGCGAATTGCGTACTCCCTGACGCCGCCGCGATGACGCCGGTAAAAGTCTTCTCCTTCAAGTTCAGCGCGAGCTGCACCTGATACCACTCGCCCACCTTCAACGGGCGGATCGCCTCGCGCGCATCGCCGCTGCGCCGGAAGAATTCGCTGCCGTTGAAGAAGAGTTCCACCGCGGCGGAGCTGCCCGGTCCATGCCCGATGTAATACCGCCACGAGCCGGCCCCGCCCGCATCCACGCGTGCGCAGCGGAAATCGAAACCGACATGGATGCGCGCCGTCGTGTCCGCTTTCCACGGCTTCGCCAGCGTCAGCCCGAATCCGTTGTAGTCGCCGCTGTTTGGCAGGTGGATGCCGAGTTTTCCGATGGGATATTGATTGCGAAACGGACTTTGCGCCGCGGCGGAAATCTTCACGGCGCTGTTGGGTCCGGGATTCCACGGCTTGGCCGGCGGCGCGCCGTCCTGCTGCAATTCGAGATCGCCGTCGAACCCGGCGAGCGCGTCCAGTTCCGCCGTCAGCGCCACGAGATTGGAAGGCTGCGCAGGCTCGACGGGCGGTGTCATCGAAACCGGCGGGATCGGTTCGTCCTGCACGCCGATGTTGTCGAAATCGAGACCCGGCAGCGGCTCTTTCGCCGAGCCGTGCGAATCGATCGCCACGAAGTTGATCGCGCCATTCCACGCCGCCGCGAACGGTTTGTCTTTGAACGCCGTGACTTCACCGGCAAGACCTATGCTGCCGGAAAATGTCCGCGTGTTCAAATCAAGCGCGAGCTGCAGGCTGTGCCACTGACCGGGCTTCGGGAGACGAATGATTTCCAAATGGTCTCCCGCAGGCAGCAACACGGCCTCCGACGAAATGAAAATCTCCACCGCCGGTGACGCCTGCGCGCCGATCGAGAAGCGATGCGCGCCGCGCGCCGCGGGATTGTTCGTCGCCGCGCGGAAGTCGATATTCACCTGAACCACGCCCGGCGTGTGCCAGGGATGAAACCCCTGCCCGACGCGATACGCCCTCGCGCCTTCCGGCACGCTGACCCCGACGCTGCCGAACGCGTGGAGATGCTTGAACGGGCTTTGCGCCTGCTGCGTCACGGAGATCGGACCCTCGTAAATCCACGGCGGCACGAGCACGCCTTTGCTGCCGCCGGAGGCCACGCGTTGCATCTCGAAATCGCCGTCGAGATCATCGAGCGAGCGCAGCACCGCGCCGGGATTCACGCCCGCGGCGGCAAAGCGCGCGTCAAATTCGCGCCACTGCCGCGCCGACTCGTCCGCCGGCGCGAGCGGCACCATTGCGCGATACTTTTGCTTTTGCTCGGACCCGGGGAACGCATACCGCGTGCTCTCGAAAATCCCGTAGAGCCCGTAATACTCGGTCGTCGAAACCGGGTCGAATTTGTGGTTGTGACAGCGTGCGCAGCCCAGCGTCAGGCCGAGGACGCTCTGGCCGAGCGTGTCGATCGTGTCCTGGATCGTGAGGTGATGATAGTTCTCCGAGTCGAAGCCGAACCGCCGCGAGATCGCGAGGTAGCCCGTTGCCGTCACGCGCTCTGCGTAACGCTCGCGCGGCCCCTGCCTCGCCATGATGTCCCCGGCGATCTGCTCGCGCAAAAACTCATCGTAAGGCTTGTCCGCGTTGAACGCGTCGATGACGTAATTGCGATAGCGCCACGCCACCGGCACCGGGAAATCCGCGGTGTCGCCCGCCGTGTCGGCATAGCGGACCACATCGAGCCAGTGCCTTCCCCAGTGCTCGCCGTAATGCGGAGAATTCAGCAGGCGATCGACGACTTTCGCGAAGGCATCCGGCGATGAATCGGCGAGAAAGGAATCCACTTCCTCCAGCGTCGGCGGCAGCCCGGTGAGATCGAAAGTCGCGCGTCGAATGAGAGTGCGCTGGTCAGCAGGGGCCGCCGGTTGCCGACCGCGCCCCTCGATCTTCGCGAGGATGAAACGATCGATCGGGTTGTGCGGCCACTCGGTGTTGCGCACCGCCGGCTCTGGCATTTTCGCGACCGGCTGAAACGCCCAGTG
>JAYWDM010000084.1:0-7633 GCA_043779885.1 Betaproteobacteria bacterium
ACACATCTCCACTCCACAGCCCCTTCCCCCCTTGCGGGGGAAGGTTGGGATGGGGGGTAGGTGTGATAGCCGAGGTCATATGCAACTTTTTCACCCCCATCCCCGCCCCAGCCCTCCCCTTGAAGGGGAGGGTGAGCATGGCGCTACGCGGTTCGATGTACCCATCCCCGCCCCAACCCTCCCCTTGAAGGGAAGGGAAATATTGCAAGGAGCAAGCAATGGCGATTTCGATACGCAAGCTGACCCCCGTATTCGGCGCGGAAATCACCGGCGTCGATCTGACGCGGCTCGACGACGCGACTTTCGCCGCGATCGAGGACGCGTTCGAGACTTATTCAGTGCTCGTGTTTCCGGGCCAGAACCTCGATGACGACGCGCAGATCGCGTTCAGCCGCCGCTTCGGCGAGCTGGAGAAGACGCAGGGGCACATCGCCAACAACTTCACCGTGAAGCACGTCTCGGAGATCTCGAACCTCGATGCGGACGGCAAGTTGATGGCGGCCGACGATCCGCGGGTGCTGTTCCGCCTTGGTCAGCGCAACTGGCATTCCGACAGTTCGTTCAAGCGCGTCCCGGCCAAGGCGTCTTTGCTGCACGCGCGCAAGCTGCCGCCGGACGGCGGCGATACCCAGTTCGCGAGCCTGCGCGCCGCCTACGACGCGCTGCCTGACGACCGCAAGCGCGAACTCGCGGACAAGGTCGCGATCCATCACTACGCCTATTCGCGCCGCAACGACGGCTACAAGCTCACCAACGATGACGAGGACCGCCGCTTCCCGCCGGTGCCGCAAATGATCATCCGCGCGAACCCGGTGAACGGCCGCAAGGCGCTGTACGTCGGCTCGCACGCTTCGCACATCCGCGGCATGCCGGAAGAAGAAGGCCGCGCGCTGCTCAAGGAGCTGCTCGACTTCGCGACGCAGGAGCAATTTACCTACCTCCACCACTGGCAGGCCGCCGACCTCGTGATGTACGACAACCGCGCCCTGCTGCATCGCGCGCGGCCCTACAAAATCACCGAGCACCCGCGCATCCTGCACCGCACGACGGTTGCCGGCGAAGGTCCGACGGTTGCGGCTTAGGTTTTTCTTCCTGTTGCTGCTTGCGGTGAGCACGTCGGCGCCGGCTGCCGGGCAGGTGCGCGTAATCGAAACGCGCACCGTGCCGCAGGCGCAATTGCCGGCGACCGCGAATGCGTCGCATGACCTGCGGTTATCCGTCTATACGTTCCGCGGAACGCGCTGGCTGCCGGCGGACATCGTGGCGGCCGTGCTGGCAGCGCTGCCCATGCTCGGGCAGTGCGGCGTTGCGGTGGCGGGCGTGGAACTGCGCGTGCTGGAGGCGCCGTTCAGGTACCATTTTTACTCCACGCCGGTGGCGCGCGAGCTCATGCGCGAGATCGTGGTCGCGAAACCGGCGGTATTCTTTGTCGACGATACGTACAGCGAACCCGCGTACGACGCGGAGGCCATCGGGTTGAGCAACGCGAAGACGCGTCCCGAGCTCGCCAACACGATCTGGTTTGCGTACGGCGCGCGCGACCTGCCGTTGGCCCTCGCGCATGAGCTCGTGCACGTGCTGTCCGACAGCGGCGACCATAGCGAAGCGCCGGACAATCTCATGCGCCCCGAGACGTCGACGGCGAACACGCGCCTCACCGACGCGCAATGCAGCCGCCTGCGCGCGATCGCGGAACCCAACGGGCTGCTCGCGCGCCGTGTGGCGGCAACGCCGGGCAAATGACGCTGACGTCAACCCGGCGATGAACGACAGCCGCGCCGTGCTGAATCGGGCGCAGCCCCAAAAAATTGCCGCGCATCCCCGCAGATTTTGCGCCGCCCGACGGTCGCGGGCGCGGGACCAGCGGTGGCATAATTCACCCATACCAGCGCGGCGCCGCTGAAAGCGGGTGCCAGTTGATTGCGAGTCCTAAGCGAGGATGCCATGACCGAGACCTACGTCCGTGCCGGCAATGTGACCTGGATCGCCAGGGGTTCCGATGTGGGCGTGCAGGAGCGCACGCTCGCGCCGGGCCAGGAGATTCCCTGGCACTATCACACCATCATCACCGACACGACGTGCTGCCTCGAAGGCACCGTCCGGATCGAACTGCTCGGCCCGCGCGAGAGCGTTTTGCTTGCCGTGGGTCAGCGCCACGCCGTCCCGGCGAACCGTCCCCACCGCATTACGTCCCACGGCGACCGCCCCTGCCGCTTTTTGCTCGTCCAGGGCGTCGGCAAGTACGACCGGCATCCGGTGGACGCCACGACCTGGCGGGAGTGAAATGGCGACGGAACGGGTTCCTGCGCTCCCGCGAAACGCGGGCTGCAACCCGACGGACACCGTGGGCGCGCTCACCTGCCGGGCGCTTGACGCCGGAATAAGCGTTCATCCGTGGCGCGCGCAAAAGGGGAATGCGTGAATATTCGCCGCGAATTGCTCGTTGTCGTTTGCGCAACCTTGGCGATGACGACGGCGGCAGCCGCCGACTACCCGGCCAAGCCGATTCGCATCATCGCGCCGTTTCCGCCCGCCAGCGTGGCGGACGTGCTGGCACGGCCCATTGCGCAAAAGATGGTTGAAACCTGGGGGCAGCCCGTCATCGTCGACAACCGCACCGGCGCGGCAGGCAACGTCGGAACGGAACTTGTGGCGAAAGCGCCGCCCGACGGTTACACCTTATTGCTCGGCACCATAGGCACCAACGCGGTCAATGCGGCCTTGTATGCCAGACTGCCGTACGACGCGCAAAAAGATTTCGCGCCAGTCTCGCAGGTGGCAACGAGTCATCTGCTGCTGGTGATGCATCCGTCGGTGCCGGTGAGAACCGTGAAGGACGTCATCGCGCTGGCAAAGTCGCACGCGGGCAAGCTCAACTACGGCTCCGCCGGCGTGGGCACCACGCCGTTTCTTGCGGGCGCGATGTTCAACGTGCTGGCGGATGTGTCGATGTCGCATGTGGCATACAAGGGCAGTCCGCAATCCGCCATCGATCTGGTGGCGGGACGGCTGGACCTCATTTTCGCGAACGGCTCGGCGGTGCTTCCGTTCATACGCGCGGGCCGTCTGCGCCTGATCGCTATCAGCGCCGGCCGCCGCGACCCCGCGATGCCGGATATTCCGGCCATCAACGAAACGCTTCCTGGTTTTGAATTCGAACCGTGGTGGGGCCTGTTTGCGCCTGCGGGTACGCCACGGGAAATCGTTGCGCGGCTGCACGGTGAAACCGCGCGCATACTCGCGCTTCAGGAGATTAAATCGCACTACGCCAATATGGGCTTGACGGCTGTTTCAAGCACACCCGAGCAGTTCAGCGCCTACGTCCAGGACGAGATCGCGCGCTGGGCGAAGATGGTCAGGATGGCCGGCGTCAGGGCGGAGTAGCGGTGAAATTGTCCCGCTCCGGTCAGCGGAAATATTTCCCGCCTGACCGTTTTGAACACTGCAAGCCATGCTCAGGATTGCCTGAGCCGCGCCTGGTCATAACCGGCGACGCGCTTGTAGCTCTCCGACAGCGCAACGAGTTCTTCACGGCTGATGACATCATCAATGTTCCTGAAGGGCTTGTCGCCGGTACGCCGGTAGACCTCCTGCAGGATCGCGTCGGGCGGCGCGCGGCGATTGGCGAGCACCACGTCGCGCGTTGCGGGCAAACGCCGGTCTTCATACGCCTTGAGCGCCGCCAATGGATCGGCGTTCGCGCTCAACGCATCGGCCAGCGCCCGCGCATCAAGTATCGCCTGTGCGGCGCCGTTGGCGCCGCGCGGATACATCGGATGCGCGGCGTCGCCGAGCAGCGTGACACGGCCGAAATTCCAGCGCGGCAGCGGATCCTGATCGACCATCGGATATTCCAGGATGCGGTCGGCGCTGCGAACGAACGCCGGCACATCCAGCCAGTCGAATTTCCAGTCTTCGAGCACACCGATGAAATCCGCAAGCTTGCCGGGCCGGTTCCAGTCGTTCGGCTGGTACTGCGCCGTCTCGATGTCGACCACCCAGTTGAAGAGTTGCCGGCCCGCCGCGTCGATCGCATTGCGGATCGGATAGAGCAGGAGCTTGGCCGGATGGTGCCAGCCGATGCGCGCCATGCTGGCCCCCGACAGCATGGGCGGCCAGCGCGTCACGCCGCGCCACATGTTGATGCCGGAATATTTCGGCGCGCCTTCGTGCGGATAAAACTGCCTGCGCAGCACCGAATGGATGCCTTCGCAACTCACCACCACGTTGCCGCGCTGCGATGCAAGCGGCATGCCGCTCGCCGCATCGGCGAAATGCGCCACACCGCCGTTCGCATCGACACCCGTGCAACGCCATCCGGTGACGACGCGATCGGCGCCGGCGCGCGCAATGAAGGCGTCAAGCAGCACCCGCTGCAGATCGCCGCGATGAATGGAAAACTGCGGCACGTCATAACCGGCGTAGCGTCCGGCCGGCTCGCTGTAGATGAAATTGCCGAAACGGTTATAGAAGCAGTATTCGCGCGTGATGACACCCACTTTCGCCAGCGCATCTTCCAGCCCGAGCGCAACCAGTTCGCGTGACGCATGCGGCAGGATATTGATGCCGACGCCGACCGCCTTCAGCTCACGCGCCGATTCATGAATCCGGCAGGCAATCCCCGCGCGATGCAGCATCAGCCCCAGCGCAAGGCCGCCGATGCCGGCGCCTATGATGACGACATCCGCTGCATTTTCCCCGTGCACTGCGCCCGTCATTCAGTCCGCCTTGATCTTCGCCGCCGTCACCACGCGCGCCCAGCGCGCGAGTTCGCTTCTGACCATCTCACCAAACCGCTCGGCGCTGCCGCCGACCGTGTTCATGTCCTGCCGGGCGAGCAGGTCACGCACCTCGGCCTGCTGCAGCAGCACGTTGATGTCGGCGTTCAATTTGGCGACCACGCCCGCCGGCGTGCCGGCCGGCGCGAACAGGCCGTACCAGGTCTCGACCACCAGTGCCGGCAAGCCCTGCTCCCGCATCGTCGCGATGTCGGGAAACGCCGCCGAGCGCCGTTCTCCCATCACCGCCAGCATGCGCAACCTGCCGGCGCGCACTTGCGGCGAGACCGTCTGTATGGCGGAAACCATCGCCTGCACGTTGCCGCCCATGAGATCGGTGAGCGCGCCTGCCATGCCCTTGTAGGGCACGTGAACGATGTCGATGCCGGTCTCCAGCTTGATCAGTTCGGTGGTCAGGTGCTGCGGGCCGCCATTGCCGGGGGACGCATAGAAGAGCTGCCCGGGACGGCGCTTCGCGAGCTGGATGAATTCGCGTATCGATTTCGCCGGCAGTTGCGGGTGAACCACCAGGGTCAGTTCGCTTGCGGCAATCTGTATGACCGGCGCAAAACTTTTGACCGGGTCGAACGGCAGCTTCGCGCTCAATGCCGGCGTCGTGCCAAACGAGGTCGCCGTCATCAGCACGATATGGCCGTCGGGAACCGCCTTGGCGACGAAATCCGCGCCTATGTTGCCGGTCGCACCGGGGCGATTGTCGGCGATCACACCGACGTTCCAGCGCTCGGAGAGCCGCGGCCCCAGCGTGCGCGCAACGATGTCGGCGCCGGTGCCCGGCGTGTATGGAACAACAATCTGCACGTTGCGCTGAGGATAGGCGGCGGTGCCTTGCGCGCCGGGCGTCGCTGCCCAGCACGCAGCCGTGAAAATCACCAAGGCCTGCGCGAGTCCGCGACGCAACCCCGGCCCCGTCTGACCAAATGTCATCTGCGCAACATCCTCCGCACGACACGCACCGTCCTGCATATCGTCCCGACCAACGCGACAGACCCGGGTTGCGCGATGATTGTAACGAGGAACCGCGAGCGTCAAGCCGCGACCTGCGGTCAGACCAGCACCTCGCAGGCGCGCTTGATGCGCCCGCACCCATCCCTGAGCAGGTCCATCGACGTGGCGTACGACACGCGGAAAAAAGGCGACATGCCGTAGGCATCGCCCAGCACCACGGCCACGCCCGCTTTCTCCAGCAGGTAGAGCGCGACGTCACTGTCGGATCTCAGCACGGAGCCGTCCGGCGTTTTTTTGCCGATCAGGCCGGCACAGGACGGAAACACGTAGAACGCGCCCTCCGGCTTGTGGCATTTGAGCCCCGGCACCTGATTGAGGAGATCCACCACCACGTCGCGGCGCTCCTGGAAAATCGCCGCGCGTTCGTGCAGAAATTCCTGCGGGCCGGTCAGCGCTTCGACCGAAGCCGCCTGCGCGATGGCGTTCGGGCCCGAGGTGATCTGGGACTGGAGTTTTCCCATCGCCTTGATGAGCGACACGGGCCCCGCCGCGAAGCCGATGCGCCAGCCCGTCATGGCGTAGGCCTTGGACACGCCGTTCATGGTCAGCGTGCGTTCATAGAGGTTGGGCTGCACCTGCGCAATGGTGGCGAATTCGCGGCCGTCGTAGCGGATGTGCTCGTAGATGTCGTCGGTCAGGATGTGCACGTGCGGATGGCGCAGCAATACGTCGCCGAGCGCCTTCAACTCATCGCGGCTGTAGGTGGCGCCGCTCGGGTTGGAAGGTGAATTGAGCATCAGCCATTTGGTCTTCGGCGTGATCGCGCGGTCGAGATCCTCAGGCTGCAGCTTGAAGCCGGTTTCCTGGCGGCACGGCACGTGCACCGAAGTGCCCTCGGCCATCATCACCATGAGACTGTACGAAATCCAGTAGGGCGTCGGGATGATGACCTCGTCGCCGGGCTCCACGGTGGACAGGATGGCATTGTGGATGACCTGCTTGCCGCCGGTACCCACGGTGATCTGCTCGGGCGTATAGCTAAGGCCATTGTCGCGGCGGAACTTGAGGCAGACCGCCTGCTTCAATTCCAGCGTGCCGTCGATCGGCGTGTACTTGGTCTGGTTGCGGTCCATCGCCGCAACGGCGGCGCGCTTGACGTGCTCGGGCGTGGGAAAGTCGGGTTCGCCGACCGAGAGCGAAATGATATCGCGTCCCTCGGCGCGCAACTGGCGCGCGCGCTGCGTCACCACCACCGACGGCGACGGCGGAAACCGGTCCATGCGTTTTGCGACGATGCTCATGCAAATCTCACTGGTCTGTAATGGGGTTGGGGCAGGGTGAACGTTACCACGTTCGGCGCGTCCGCCTGAAACGGGTGCAGAGGCGTCCCCCGTTACTTTACCAGTCTGTGGCGGAGAGACGGTCAAGGTCCCGGCCAATTACGTGCCGCACTTCAGGGCAGGCCAGGAACAGCGCGGGCGGATTCGAAGCAATTATTGAGCATTGCGTAAATGAGTGACAACCCATTTGCGCTTGTCGCGGCGATTTGCCCGCTCTGCGCATGCCACGTTCCAACAAAATATCGACTTAGCGTAGGATGGGTCGAGCGCAGCGATACCCATCATTGGCACGGCGTAACAACCGATGGGTTTCGTCCCTCAACCCATCCTACTTTGCCGGGCCTCTGTTGAACGACTGCATATGACGCAAATGAACTGTAACCGGGAGCGTCTACTTGGCCGTGAAGATCCAGGTGATCGCGGCTCCGAAATCGCGGGAAACCGGACACTCAATCGATCACCTTGGCCGCCTGCTGATCTCACGCGTGACGTGTAAAATTTCGCGATTGCCAATGACCATCATCGAATCCGCCCGTGCGCTGCTTGTCG
>JAYWDM010000085.1:0-2605 GCA_043779885.1 Betaproteobacteria bacterium
ACACCCGATCAGGCAGCCATCGAGCGCCGCCAAGCTACCGGAGAACGATCATGGCAAGACTGACTTCAATAACCAGCAAGAGCCAGGTGGCGCCCGAGCACCAGGCGGTTTTCGACGCCATAGTTGCGAGCCGCGGTGCGGTGCAAGGACCATTTACCATGCTGCTGCATTGCCCGAAGCTCGCCGAGCACATGGTGCATATTGGCGGGTTCGTGCGCTTCGAGGGCGCGCTGGACATGCGCGCGCGCGTGCTTGCCGCGATGACGGTCGCGCGCGAATTCGACACGCTCTACGTCTGGGGCGCGCAAACGGGTTCGGCCCGGCGGCAGAAGGTGCCGGAGACGACCATCACCGCGATCCGCGAGCAGCATTCGCGCGGCATCCCGGCCGAGGATGCGCAGATCGTCGACTTCACCCGCGAACTGATCCGCAAGCATCGCGTCAGCGACGCGAGCGCGAAGGCGCTGCATGCGCGCTTCGGCGACGAGGGAATGATCGAGTTCACCGGCGCGATCGGCTACTACAGCATGCTGTGCATGATGGCGAACGCAGTCGAGCTCGAAGCCGGGCCCGGCGCGGAAGTGTTGAAGGTGTAGATCGGCAGCACACCACGGGGTCGTGAGCGACAGTTAGCGCGCGCCCGATTGCGGCCACGACCGGATGCGCCTGCCGTAAGTCACCATAGACAGGCCACGCCGGTCTCTAGCATCGCCATGGGGTTGCCCGCTGGCGGCACTCCAGGCATGCGTGCGGTAACGCACAGACCAGCCTGTACGGAACATCCATTCTGTCCAGCGGTAACCCGAATCCGCGACCCTTTCGCGGATCGAACGGTTACGCGTCCGGCTGCAAATTTTTCGGGGGATGATTTACCGCGCGAAGAACGTTCGCGCAATCAAGACGCACGCGGACGTGCGCATCGCAACTGCATATTGTTATTCACCAAGGAGAATTTCATGAACTGGGATCAAATCGAAGGCAATTGGAAGCAAGTAAAAGGCAAGATCACGGAGCAGTGGGGCAAGTTGACCGATGATCATCTGGACAAAATCTCCGGCAAACGCGAACAGCTGGTGGGCAAGGTTCAGGAATGCTATGGGATTCAAAAAGACGAGGCAGAACGCCAGGTCAAAGAATGGGAAAGCCGAAACCACGACGTGTTTGCGGAGACGGCGGCCGCGGTTAAGGAACATGTGGGTATTTCGCGACAGTAATCAGGCGCCGCCACCGTGATGCCGCTTTGCCGGCGGCGTGCGTTACCTTGAGCGCGCCGCGGTGACCGTGGAATTGCCCTGGTTCCAGGGCAAGGTCTGCCATGCATAACGCTACCTGGTACTCCCGTTTCGCGAAACGAGCGGCGCACTTCTGCGGCCGGCCCAGGGTATTCGCGTTAGCTGTCGGTGTCATCGTGGTTTGGATCGTCACGGGTCCGGTGTTTCACTTCAGTGACACGTGGCAATTGGTCATCAATACCGGCACTACGATCGTCACCTTTCTGATGGTCTTTCTCATTCAAAACACCCAGAATCGAGACACCGAGGCAATCCAGGTGAAACTCGACGAACTGATCCGCGCCACGCAAGGCGCGCATAACGCTCTTCTCGATCTGGAAGAGCTCGAGGACGGAAACCTCGATCTCTTCAGAACCAAATATCAGGCCCTGGCCGTAGCGGCGCGCGCGGAGTTAAGCCGCGGCGATATTGACACGGGAACGCCGGAGCCGTGAGCAATCAATGGGAACCTGACCCGCTGCTTACCCGGATGAGCGCCGGGGAATTGCGCGTGATTGCGCACTTCATTTCCTGTTTCAGTCGCTGTTGCCGCCTGGCTTGAGCCTGCGCGCCGGCCCCACCAAATACATTATCCGGTTCTTCCGGCTCACCCGGCTGGCGCTGCACCTTGTGTGCGCCGTTGCGATCGTGGCCGCGTGTTTTCCGTTTTACAACGATGCAAAACGCATGGAATGGGTGCGGCGCTGGTCGGCGCGCCTGCTCGCAATCCTTGCCGTGCGCATGGAAGTGAGCGGCATGCTGCCTGGCGCTGGTGTTGCGCCGGCGATGATCGTCGCCAACCACGTGTCGTGGCTCGACATCTTCGCGATCAATGCGGTGCGCGAAGTGCGCTTCGTCGCCAAATCGGAAATCCGGCGCTGGCCGGTGTTCGGCTGGCTGTGCGCGCAGGGCAGCGCGTTGTTCGTCGAGCGCGCGCGCCGCGATCACGCCGCGCTTATCAACCGGCAGATGGCGGCAGCGTTGAGGAGAGGCGAGTTGTTCGTGCTGTTTCCGGAAGGCTACACCAGCGCCGGCGACGTCGTATTGCCATTCCATGCATCGCTGCTGCAGCCAGCGCTCGAGTGCGATGCGATGCTGTATCCCGTCGCGATCCGTTACATGCGTGCCGACGGCAGCTTGTGCAGCGAAGCGGATTACGCGGGTGACAAGTCGATGCTCGGATCGTTGTTGCTGATGTTGACCCAACCGGCCATTTTTGCGCAGGTGCAGTTCCTCCCGGCACTTCTATCTGCAGGTAAGCACCGGCGCGAGCTGGCGTACGAGTCGTCGCGGCTCATTGCCGGCACGTTGGGGGTGCCCACGCCGCGCAGGCG
>JAYWDM010000086.1:0-7625 GCA_043779885.1 Betaproteobacteria bacterium
CGGCCGCCCATCAGCACCGCAACCTTGCCGAAGTCAGCCACCGCTTGCACTCCTGTATACGTTGGCGAGGCGGCCGCTACGCGCGCCTGCACGGTCGCATCCCCGCAAATCGGGGCCCCTGCTCTTCGCTCCGGCGCGCCCGCCCATGAGCACCGCGACTTTTCCAAAGTCACGGTCAGGCGCGGGGTGTGACGCGTGAGGCGCGTTCATGCCGGTTCACCCACGATCCGCACTTCGCGTTCGAGGTCGATGCCGAATTTCTGTTTCACCGCGCCATGCGCGGTCGCGATCAGGGTCTCGATGTCGGCGGCCGTCGCGTGGCCGGTATTGACGATGAAATTCGCGTGCTTGTCGGAAATCACCGCGCCGCCAAGCGCGCGGCCTTTGAGCCCGCACGCCTCGATCAGGCGCGCCGCGTAGTCATTCGGCGGGTTGCGGAACACCGAGCCGGCGTTCGGCGCATTGAGCGGCTGCGCAGCGATACGCCGTTCAAGCAACTGCCTGATGGTCGCGCGCGACTTTGCGCCGTCACCGCGCGGGAGCGTGAAGCGCGCGGCGACGAACCACTCCTCACCGCCGTCGTGCAACGTGACGCTGCGATAGCCGATGGTGTAATCCGCCGGCGTGCGCGGGCGCAGCCGGCCCGCGCGGTCGAGCACCGTGACGCTGTCAACGATGCGCCATGTCTCGCCGCCATAGCAGCCGGCGTTCATCGCCAGCGCGCCGCCGACGGTGCCGGGAATGCCGGCCATGAACTCGGCGCCGGCCCGCTCATACAATGCGGAAAAGCGCGCGAGCTTGGGGCATGGCACGCCGGCCCCGGCGATGATTGCGCCGCCCTCGCTGCTGATCTGCCCGAGCACGCCATGCGTAAAAATCACGGTGCCGCGCAAGCCGCCGTCGCGCACCAGCAGATTGCTGCCGAGCCCGACCACGTAAACCGGCTCGTGCCGCGGCAGCGCGGCGACATACGAACACATATCCTCCAGATCGGCCGGCACGTAGGCGCGGTCCGCGCAGCCGCCCGCGCGCCAGCTCGTGTGGCGCGACATCGGCTCGTTGCACCGCGGTTCGCCCCGCCGCAAATTTTTCTGCTCCGCCATGTTCATTGTGTTCGCATCACCGTTGCCCGCCCGCCAGCAGCGCGGGCAGGGTGCCGATCGAACCCGCGCCCATCGTCAGCACCACGTCGCCGTCACGCACTGCATTGCTCACCGCGCCGGGCAGGTCCGCCACGCGCTCGACGAATATCGGCTCGACCCTGCCCTGCACGCGCACCGCGCGCGCCAACGCGCGACCGTCTGCCGCGACCAGCGGCGCTTCGCCCGCGGCATAGACCTCGGTCAGCAGCAATACGTCGACCGTGGACAGGACGCGCACGAAATCCTCGAAGCAGTCGCGCGTTCGCGTGTAGCGATGCGGCTGGAAAACGAGCACCACGCGGCGTCCCGGAAATGCGCCGCGCGCGGCGGCGAGAGTGGCGGCCATCTCCACAGGGTGATGGCCGTAATCGTCGATCAGCGTGTAGTGTCCGCGCCCTTTTTTGTCGATATCCAGGGCGATTTCGCCGCAGCGCTGGAAACGCCGTCCGACGCCCTTGAAATCGGCGAGCGCCTTGACGATGGCCGTGTCGGCCGCGCCGACCTCCATGCCGACCGCGATCGCCGCGAGCGCGTTCAACACGTTGTGCGCGCCGGCAAGATTGAGCGTGACGGCAAGATCGGGCAGTTTCGCGCCGCGCGCGTCGCTGCGCACCACGCGAAAGCGCATGCGCCCGGCATCGGCCTCTAGATCGACGGCCCGAATGTGCGCGGCCTCCGACAGGCCGTAGGTCGTGATCGGCTTGGTTACCGCGGGCATGATCTCGCGCACATTGGGGTCGTCGACGCACAAAACCGCGGTGCCGTAAAACGGCAGTCGCTGCACAAAGTCGAGGAACGCCTGGCGCAGCCGGCCGAAATAGTGGCCGTAGGTTTCCATGTGATCGGCGTCGATGTTGGTGACGACGCTGAGCACGGGCGCCAGAAACAGGAACGATGCGTCCGATTCGTCGGCCTCGACGACGATAAATTCGCCGCTGCCGAGCTTGGCGTGCGAGCCCGCCGCCTCCAGCCGGCCGCCGATAACGAACGTCGGATCCATGCCCGCCTCGGCCAGCACGCTGGCGACGAGGCTCGTCGTGGTGGTCTTGCCATGCGTGCCGGCAACCGCAATCCCCTGTTTCAGACGCATCAGTTCGGCGAGCATCAGCGCGCGCGGGACGACGGGAATCTTGTGCGCGCGCGCGGCGACCACTTCCGGGTTGTCGTCCTTCACGGCGCTCGACACCACCACCGCATCCACCGCCGCGATATTGTCCGCCGCGTGGCCCTGCGTGACTTTGGCGCCCAGGCCGTGCAGGCGTTGCGTCACCACGGTGTCGTTGAGATCGGATCCGCTCACCTCGAAGCCGAGGTTGAGCAGCACCTCTGCAATGCCGCTCATGCCTGAGCCGCCAATACCTACAAAATGAACGCGTTTGACTTTGTACTTCATTGCGCGTCATCCGGTCTGGTGAGCCCCACGCAATCGGCGGCCGGCGCCGCTCGCGGCCGGTCGCATCCCGTCGCTTCAAGAGCGACGGGGCCCTGCTTCCTGCTCGCGGCGGCCCCACCTATCCCCACGAAGTGAACACGTTTGACTTTGTACTTCATGCGGCCGCCAGTTCCATACATGCTTTGGCCACAAATTGTGTAGCGTCCGGCTTGGCAACGCTGCGCGCCTTCTGCGCCATTGCGAGCAGCGCATCGCGTGTGAAGCCGCGCAACAAATCCGCGAGCCGCTGCGCCGTGAGCTCGTGCTGCGGCACCAGCACTGCCGCGCCGAGTTCGCTCAGGAAGCGCGCATTGTGCGTCTGGTGATCGTCGACCGCATGCGGAAACGGCACCAGCACGCTGGCGATGCCGGCGGCCGCGAGTTCGGCGATGGTCGACGCGCCGGCGCGGCAGATAAACAAATCCGCCGTCGCATAGTGCGCTGTCATGTCCGCGATAAAAGGCACCAGCGTCGCCGTGACGCCGGCGCGCCGGTAGTTGGCCTCGACTTCGTTCAGGTGGCGCGCACCCGACTGGTGCGTAATCAGCGGTCGCTCTGCTTCCGGCAGCAGGGCGATCGCCTGCGGTACCGTCTCGTTCAATGCCTGCGCGCCGAGACTGCCGCCGATTACGGTAAGCCGCAGCGCGCCGGAGCGCGCACGATAACGCGCGGCGGGTGCGTCAATGCCGGCAATTTCGCTGCGCACGGGATTGCCGGTCCAGATCACCGCGGTGGAAGCCGGGAATGGCGCCGGGAACCCCGCCAGAACACGGTCGGCAACTTTCGCAAGCACGCGGTTGGCAAGCCCCGCGATCGAATTTTGTTCGTGGATCGCGAGCGGGCGGTTCAGCAGCGACGCCATCATGCCGCCGGGAAACGACACGTAACCGCCCATGCCAAGGACGACATCGGGGCGGTGCGCGAAGATCGCGCGAGCGCTCCCCCAGAATGCGCGCAGCAACTGCAACGGCAGAACCGCGAAACGCAGCAAACCCTTGCCGCGCACGGCTGTCATGCTGATCCACGCCATCGTGTAGCCCCTGGGCGCGACGAGCGTCGCCTCCATCCCGGCCCGGGTGCCGAGCCACACGACATGCCAGCCTTGCGCGCGCAGATACTCAGCCACCGCCAACGCCGGAAAAATATGCCCGCCGGTGCCGCCCGCCAGGATCATGATCGTGCGCGGGGCGTTCATACAGTCAGTCCCCTCATAAGCTGCGCCGGTTTTAGTTCCGGCATAACTTTGGCGATGCCAAAGTTAGCCTTCACTGAAATCGCCAGCTTCGTGCCAGCAATGCGAGGCGTGAGGAGTGTCCGCCTGTTCATACCGTCAGCCCCCGCATAAGCTGGCGATTTTGGCTCCGACGTAACTTTTGCGGCGCAAAAGTAAGTCTCCACCGAAACAGGCAGCTCGCGCCTGACCCTTCGCAATTGAGTCCAGGGATGAACGTCATACAGTCATCCCTCTCATGAGCTGCCTGTTTTCCCAATCGACGCGGAGCAGGATTGCGAGCGCACAGCAGTTGGCGACGATGCCGCTGCCGCCGAACGACAGCAGCGGCAGCGTGAGCCCCTTGGTCGGCAGCACGCCCATGTTCACACCCATGTTGATAATCGACTGCACGCCGAGCCACAAACCGATGCCGTAGGCGACCAATGCGGGAAAACTGCGCTCACGGGCCGCCGCCTGGCGGCCGATCGCGAACGCGCGCAGGACGATGGTCACGAACAACGCGATCACCAGTGCCACACCGGCGAAGCCGAGTTCCTCGCCGATGACCGCGAGCAGAAAATCGGTGTGCGCCTCCGGCAGATAGAATAATTTCTCGACGCTCGCGCCGAGGCCGACGCCGAACCACTCGCCGCGGCCGAATGCAATCAGCGCGTGCGACAGTTGATAGCCTTTGCCGTACGGATCGGCCCACGGGTCCATGAAACCAACCACCCGCTGCATGCGGTATGGCGACAGCCAGATCAGCAGCACGAAGCCGGCGAGCAGCAACGCGATCAGGCCGGCGAACGGCTTCCAGTTCACGCCGCCGAGGAACAGTATGCCCATCGCAATCACGGTGATCACCGCGAACGCGCCGAAATCCGGCTCGCGCAACAGCAGTCCGCCCACCATCAGCATCACGACGAACAACGGCAGAAAGCCCTTGCTGAGGCTGTGCATGTAAGGCGCCTTGCGCACGGTATAGTCGGCGGCGTAGAGCACCGCAAAGAGTTTCATCAATTCGGACGGCTGCACGTTAAACACGTACAGCGACAGCCAGCGCTGGCTGCCGTTGACTTCGCGCCCGACTCCGGGAATCAATACGAGCACCAGCAACCCCGCGCCCAGCATGAACAGGTAAATGGCCACTTTCTGCCATACGCGCGTCGGCAACTGGAACGCCAGCGTCGCCAGCAAAACACTGAGTGCAAGATAGATGGCATGCCGGATCAGGTAATACATCGGCTGCCGGCCGGTCATGCGGCTGCCCTCCGCGATGGCGATCGACGACGAATAGACCATCACCAGTCCGAGCGCCAGCAACGCGACTGCGCTCCAGGCGAGCGCATGGTCGTACAGCGCGGGCGGCGGGCGATTCGAGACGCCGGCATAGAACATGCTGCTAGCCTCGGCCACGGGCCACCTGCTTTCTCACCGCGGCGGCAAACACATCGCCGCGGTGCCCGTAATTCCTGAACATGTCGTAACTCGCGCACGCAGGCGAGAGCAAAACGACATCGCCGTGCCGGCTCGCCGCGCGTGCATATTCCACCGCCTGCCGCATGTCGGCCGCGCGTTCGATCGTCACGCCGCAACCCGCCAGCGCGGCGGCGATCTGTTCGCCGTCACGCCCTATGAGCACCACCGCGCGGGCGCGGCGTTTGACCGGCGCGCGCAGCGGACTGAAGTCCTGGCCCTTGCCGTCGCCGCCGGCGATGAGCACCACCGGCTGCGTGAACCCGTCGAGCGCCGCCACCGTAGAGCCAACATTGGTGCCTTTTGAATCGTCGTAATACGTCACGCCATCGATTTCGGCGACTTTTTCAACCCGATGCGGCAGGCCCGTGAAACGGCGCAATGCGTGGGCGAACGGCGCGTCGCCGACGCCGATAACGTGGCATAGCGCGCCCGCAGCCAGCGCGTTCGCAGCGTTTTGCAGCCCGGCGACCGGCAATTCATCAATCGCCATCAGGTTCTGCCCGCCGCGCGCCAGCCAGCGTTTGCCCTCGTGCAATACGATGCCCCACTCGCGTTCGCCGCCCGGCGCGTCAAGGCCAAAGTAATGCACGTCGCGACCCGCCATGGCCATCGCCGTGCTGCGCGCGTCGTCACGGTTTAGCACCTGCGCGCCGCTGCCGTGGAACACGCGCGCCTTGGCCGCGGCGTAGCCGTCGATGCCGTTATAGCGGTCAAGGTGATCCTCGGACAGATTGAGCATCGTCGCGGCATCGGCGTTAAGGCTGGCCGTGCTCTCCAGCTGGAAGCTCGACAATTCGAGCACGAACACATCGGGCGTCGTCGCGCCGTTTTCGATCAAGGTCAACGCATCCAATACCGGCGTTCCTATGTTGCCGGCAACCACCGTATCGAGCCCCGCCGCGAGGCAGATGTCGCCTGCCATCCGCGTTACCGTGCTCTTGCCATTGGTGCCGGTAATGCCGAGTATCTTCGGCGCGGGGCGCGCGGCGCGCAGCGTGAGGCATTGCGCGAGTCCGTGCGCGAACAGTTCAATGTCGCCGACGACCGGCACGCCGCGCCCGATCGCGGCGGCAATCACCGGCGTGCGGGGATCGATCCCGGGGCTGATCGCAAGCGTATCCGCGGCGAGCAGGCCGGCCGCGCGAAATTCGCCGCACTCGAGTGCGACGCCGGGCAATTCGCGGCGCAACAGGGCGGCATGCGGCGGATCGCCGCGCGTATCCGCGACCGACACGACAGCCCCGCGCCGCGCGAGCCAGCGCGCCATCGACATCCCGGTTTCGCCCAGTCCCAGTACCAAGACTTTTTTACCTTTCAGGTCCATTCGCGTTCATCTGCGCCTACCGCAACTTCAAGGTCGATAAACCAACCAACACCAGCATCATGGTGATGATCCAGAAGCGTACGACTACCTGGTTTTCTTTCCAGCCTTTCATTTCGTAGTGGTGGTGCAGCGGCGCCATGCGAAAAATGCGTTTGCCCGTCAGCTTGAACGACGCGACCTGCAGCATCACCGACAGGGTCTCGACCACGAACACGCCGCCCATGATGAACAGCACGATTTCCTGCCGCACGATAACCGCGACGGTGCCGAGCGCCGCGCCCAGCGCAAGCGCGCCGACGTCGCCCATGAATACCTCCGCCGGATAGGCGTTGAACCACAGAAAAGCGAGTCCGGCGCCGGCGATCGCGCCGCAAAACACCGAGAGTTCGCCCGCGCCCGGTATGTACGGAAAGCCGAGATATTTTGCAAACACGGCGTTGCCCGCGACATAGGCAAACACGCCGAGCGCGCCCGCGATCATTACCGTCGGCATGATCGCGAGGCCGTCGAGACCGTCGGTCAGATTCACCGCATTGCTGGTGCCGACAATGACGAGATAGGTCAAAGCAATAAATCCGACCACGCCCAGCGGATAGGCGACATTCTTGAAAAACGGCACGATGAATTCGGTTTGCGCCGGCAGGTTGGTGCTGAAGGCGATGACGCACGCCGCGACGAGGCCCACCACGGATTGCCACAGAAATTTGGTGCGTGCCGACAGTCCTTTCGGATTGCGGTGCACGACCTTGCGGTAATCGTCGATCCAGCCGATCGCCCCGAAGCCGAGGGTTGCCGCGACCGCCACCCACACGAAGCGGTTTGCGAGGTCAGCCCACAAGAGGGTGGTTACGAGGACGGCGACGAGAATCAGTGCGCCGCCCATGGTGGGCGTGCCCGCTTTGGGCAAATGCGATTGCGGCCCGTCGTCACGCACCGACTGGCCGATCTTGTACGACGTAAGCCGGCGGATCATGACCGGCCCGACCATGAACGTAATGACCAGCGCCGTCAGGCAGGCGAGCACTGCGCGCAGCG
>JAYWDM010000087.1:0-2593 GCA_043779885.1 Betaproteobacteria bacterium
CCCGTCATCCGTCCGAAAGTAAAGTCGCGGGCGCGGCGGGCGGGGCCCGTGATCGCGCGATTCACGGCGTAGCGGCTGCGCGTCGCGCGCGCGGCCGGCGCCGGGACTCAATCCACGCGGATATCCAGCTTCCTGATCAGTTCACCGTATTTTTTCAGGTCGGTCCGCATCAGCGCAGCCGATTCCGCAGGGGTGCTGGCGATTACGTCGGACCCGGTGAGCAGAATTTGCGCGGTGATGTCAGGTGTCTTCAGGATGCGCGCGATCTCCTGGCTGAGCTTGGTGATGACGGGGCGGGGCGTTCCTGCCGGTACCAACACCATTTGCCAGTTCCCCTCCACGTAGCCGGGGACCCCGGCCTCGGCTACCGTCGGCACGTCGGGCATCGCGGCAATGCGACTGCGGCCGGTGACCGCGATTACCCTGATCCGCCCCGACTTCAAGTGCGGCTGAACCGGCACGGAGGACGCCCACATGAGCTTGACCTCTCCCGCCAGCAGCGCGAGTATCGCGGGCCCCACGCCCCGGTAGGGCACATGCGTGAGCTTCACGTTGGCCATCGTCGCAAACAGCTCGGCGGCAATATGGGTGGCATTGCCGCTGCCGCCGGAACCATAGTTGATCTCGCCTGGCTTCGCGCGCGCCAGATCGATCAGTTGCCTGACACTCGTCACGGGCAACGACGGATGCACGGCCAGAAGATACGGTTGCCACAGCAGCGTAGTCACGGCCGCAAAATCTTTTTCGGAGTCAAACGGCAGCTTCGGATAGACCGCCGGATTCATCGTAAAAGTGCTGGCGACCAGCAGTATGGTGTAGCCGTCCGGCGCCGCTTTCGCCGCCACCTCGGTACCGATGTTGCCGTTCGCGCCGGTGCGGTTATCGATCACCACGGCCTGGCCCCACGCCTCCGTGAGCTTCTGCCCTATGAGTCGCGCCAGGAAATCGGACGTGCCGCCCGTCGGATAGGGTATGACCCACCGGATCGGTTTGGCCGGGTACGCTTGTGCCGTAACCGCCGCCGGCGCTGACACCCCGAGCAGGAAAACCACGAGCAGCCACCCGCGATGGTAGTTAAAACGTGTGCGCGACATGATGTCTCCAATCCGATACGTTACGAGCAAGCGCTCATCACACATGATAGCGTGTCCGGACAAAACGTAGCCCGGAAGGAGCGCAGCGCATTCCGGGTTCCCGCGCCCGCAATAATTTCCCCGGATTTCATTTCACTCATCCGGATCTACACGCGCCGAGTACTGCGACTGCGCGACCATCCGGCTACAGCGCAAAATCCGCGCCGAATGCGCGAAAATCCGCCGTTTGCTCGAGTCTGAGCAGCCCCGCATAGAGCTTGTCCGCGCGTTCGGCGCCCCACACCGGCATCATGAGATCGAAAAATTTTTGCTCGACCTCTGCCGGCCGATGCGGATTGCCCGGCTCGCCCTTCATGATCTCGCAGCGGCCGCGGATGGCGCTCCCGTCGCGCAGATGGATCGCCACATCGCACAACTGCCGGCCGGGGTATGCCCTGGTATACGCAGCGTCTTCGCTGACATCGACTTTCGCGATCAGCGCCTGCACGAGCGGATTGGCGACCGCCTGCATCTCGAAGCAGTCGATGCCGGAACGGCCATGCACCAGTATCGTGGCCAGCGCGAACGGGATCGAAAACTTGGCGCCGAAGCTGGTCGTGATGTTTTTGCCCGCCAGCAGCGCCGCCATCTGAAATGCTTTCACCTCGATGCGACTGATGTCGGCGACATCGAGCCTGCCCGCAGGCACCGTCGCCAGCGCGGCCTCGAGCGCGTCGATCGCGGCGTGCGCATAGCGCCCCGCGGAGTGCAGCTTGAAGTATCCCTGCATGATCAGCCAGTCTTCACCAAGTCCCGCCACCATGCGTTGCGGATCGAAGCCATCGGCGATGACGGTGCCGTAGGTGAAGCCGATCCCGTCGCGTTGCCCGGTGAAGCCCGCTTCCACCAGTTGCACGGCGTTAAGTCCGGCCAGCGCGCTGTGTCCGGAATAAGCGTTGCGCACGGTCGCCTCGTCCAGCATCGCCTGACGGTTGGTCGCCATCGCCATGGTCGCGGCGACGTTGATGACATGGCGCATGCGCGCCTCATCCAGGCCCTTCATGCGCGCCGCGGCGACCGCGGAACCGATCACGCCACACGTGCCGTGCGGGTGTACCGACACGCGCATTTTCGATGCCATGCCGACCCGCGCGCTGACTTCGTAACCCAGCACCACCGCGAGCAGCAGATCGCGCCCTGACACACCGAGCTCCTGCGCCAGCGCGACCGCCGCCGGGACCAGCTGACTCCCGGGATGAGAAAACGCAATCGTGCTGCCCTCGTCAAAGTCGTGCCAGGTGCTCGCGATGCCGTTGAGAAAACCGGCGTCGCGCGGTGCTGCGCGATGCGCGGTGCCGATCACCCAGCTATTGCCGGGCCGCGCATCCTTGAGGTAGCTCGCCGCCAGCGCCTTGAGCTCCGCACTCTGGTTGCCCGCCGTGATGATCGCAAAACAATCCGCGATCAGCCGCTTGCAGCGATCGACGACCGCCGGCGGCAGATCCTCGAAGCGGGTAGCG
>JAYWDM010000088.1:0-2590 GCA_043779885.1 Betaproteobacteria bacterium
GTTTGCTCTGATCTTGGTTTCCATGGTCAGCGTTCACAAAGGTAAACTCGTTATAATCTACGACAATATAGGAGATTCTCTATGAATAACATTACAATCATCACCCCGTGGAGCGCAAAGATTGGTGCTCTTACGCTTTTGTTGACGCGTTCCGAAGAAAGAAAGAATGCTGCCCTCGGTAAGGTATCGAAAATGGCCCGGGAGATAAAAAGCGGGAAGGCCAAGAACCGTGCATCCGATATCTGTTACAGAGATGCAGTAGCTGAGATAAAGAGCTTGAAGACTGTCATAGAAAAACTCGAAAATAAAATGAGCAGTCTCACGAACGGATTTGGCGCAAAACGAAAAGGGTTCGGTGCAAAGCGCTCCTAACTCTACGTGAGGCCGAAAACGCCGCCTCTTGAACCGGGCGGAACAAGGCGCTGTGGCACACTCCGACACGGACTTCCACAATGCTGGTTTGGCGCCATCGCGGGCGCACGATTCCCGCCTCCGCTGGAATGACACGACACGGTGAGTTCATGCCACGCACTTGTGGAATACTTAATAATGGCGACAAGTAATCGCGAGGCGGCATGACACGGAATCCTGAATCCCGATCCCTGCATCTTGAAATCTTGGCCTGCGCAACGATGATTGCACTCACGTCACTCACGACCGCGCATGCACAGCCCGCACCGTACCCGAACCACCCTGTGCGTGTTATCGTCCCCTTTCCGCCAGGCGGTGGCAACGACATCCTCGCGCGCGCGATGTCGGCACGGCTCACCGAAGCGCTCGGCCAGCAATTCATCGTCGACAATCGGGGCGGCGCGGGCGGATTGATCGGCGGACAGATTGCCGCGACTTCCGATGCGGATGGCTACACGCTGTTTCTCGGCAGCATGGGCGGCCTTGCGCACAATCCCGCGTTGCGTCCTAACCTCCCGTACAACCCGGCACGCGATTTCGCCGGCATAACGCTGCTGGTGACCTCGCCTTTCATTCTCGTCGTGCATCCGGGACTGCCGGCTAAAACGGTGCAGGAACTGCTCGCGCTGGCGCGCGCGAAACCCGGCACGCTCAACTACGGCTCGGCGGGCGTCGCCTCGTCGCTGCACATGACGGGAGAGCTTTTCAAGTTCATGACGAAGATAAACATCGTGCACGTGGCCTACAAGGGCACGGCGCCGGCGCTCACCGACCTGCTCGCCGGGCAGGTGCAGATGGTATTCAGCACGATGCCGCCGCCGCTGCCGCACGTGAAAACCGGCAAGCTGCGTGCGCTCGGCGTTACCACCCTCCGGCGCTCCAAAGCAGCACCCGATGTGCCCACCATCGCCGAATCCGGCGTGCCGCGATTCGAAGTGGAAAACTGGCAGGGCATCGTCGCCCCCGCGAAAACACCGCGCGCCATCATCGAACGGCTCAATCGCGAAATGGTCAGGATACTGGCGCTGCCGGCGATGATCGAAATGTTCGGCGCGCAGGGGCTGGATCCGGTCGGCAACACGCCGGCGCAGTTCGACAAACTGATCCGCGCCGAAATCGAAAAGTGGACCAGGCTCGTGAAGGCCGCCAGCATACACGTGGACTGAAGCGGATTATCCCAAAAACGCCAGTTGAGCCGCCAATGAACGCCGATAAATTCAAAAACAACAACTCAAAGGCGTTAGCCGCAGATAAACGCAGATAAACGCGGATAAGTTCAAAGGACTTAACTTCGGCTAGTGGGCCGCCTTGGATTTTTATCTGCGTTTATCTGCGGCTCAATGAATTTTGCCGTTGATCTTATCGGCGTCTATCGGCGGCTAATCGCCTTTTCTGGGATTGTGATACGGTTGCGTTTTTCCTCCCTCTCATAACAAGAATGAAGAAATCATGAAATTCAGCAATTTTCTCTTTCCGGCGTCGATGGACCCGGCCAAGGACGACCAGGTAATTCAAGAGACGCTGCAAGAAGCGCGGCTCTGTGACGAACTCGGCATGGATATGCTGTGGCTGGCGGAACACCATTTCGACGGCATCTGCGCGTACGTCGATCCGGTGACCTTCGCCGCGGCGCTGGCCGCGAGCACGCAGCGCATCCGCATCGGCTTCGCGGTTGCGCAGATGTCGCTGCATCATCCAATCCGCATGGCCGAGCAAATGGCGCTGATCGATAACATCAGCAAAGGCCGCCTCATCGTCGGGCTCGGCCGCGGCACCGCCTATAACATCTACGACTATCAAGGCTACGGCATCGACCCGGCCGAGGCCTACGACCGGCTGGTCGAGGCCGAGGAGATCATGATCAAGGCGTGGACCACCGAGAACTACCGGCATAAGGGAAAGTTCTGGGACCTGCGCCTGCCGCTCCTGCGCCCGCGGCCATACACCAAGCCGCATCCGTCCATCGTGCGCGCCTGCTCAAGCGAGGAAGCCATGCTCGGCATGGCGCGCGCCGGCCGACCGTTCCTGATGAATATCCAGAGCAACGAAGTCACGAAGCACCGCATGGACCTCTACCGCAAGACCATGCGCGAAACCGGTTTCGACGAAGCAACCGTCGCCCGCAACGTCGACGACACGTGGGTGTGGCGCAACATTTTCGTCGGCGAGACCGATGCCG
>JAYWDM010000089.1:0-2589 GCA_043779885.1 Betaproteobacteria bacterium
GTTGTTAAAACTGGCAACTCTATCGGAATATCGGAATATCGGACGGCTCGACTATCTGACTACAAGGCCGCCGCCCGCTGTTCGAGTATCTGGATGGCCGGCAGCGTCTTACCTTCGAGGAACGCCAGGAAGGCGCCGCCGCCGGTCGAGATATAGGAGATTCTATCTGCAACGCCGAACTTGGCAATGGCGGCGAGCGTGTCGCCGCCACCAGCGATCGAGAAGGCTGGTGACGCGGCGATGGCGCGGGCGATGGTCTCGGTGCCGCCAGCGAACGCAGCGAATTCGAACACGCCGACCGGCCCGTTCCAGACCACCGTGCCAGCCTGTTTTATGAGGTGCGCCAGCAGCTTTGCCGACTGCGGCCCGATATCAAGAATGAGGTCGTCGGCCTCGACGAATTCGGTGGACTTGGTCTCGCCTCTGGCGGTCGCGGAGAATTCCTTGGCGCAGACGACATCAATCGGGATCGGCACGCCGCCGCCCTTGGCCTCAAGCATGCGCATAATTTTTCTGGCTTCATCGACAAGGTCGGGCTCGGCCAGCGACTTGCCGATGGCGCCGCCCGCAGCCAGGATGAAGGTATTGGCAATGCCGCCGCCAACGATGAGTTGGTCGACCTTTTCGGCCAGCGCGGCAAGAATGGTCAGCTTGGAGGACACCTTGGCGCCGGCGACGATGGCCACCAGCGGGCGCTTCGGCTTGCCCAGCGCCTTGGACAGCGCATCGATCTCGGCGGCCATCAGCGGGCCGGCGCAGGCGACCTTGGCGAACCTGGCGATGCCGTGGGTGGTGGCTTCGGCGCGATGCGCGGCGCCAAACGCGTCGTTGACATAGACGTCGCACAGCGCCGCCATTTTCCTCGCCAGCGCCGCGTCGTTGTTTTTTTCGCCCTTGTTGCAGCGACAGTTTTCCAGTAGCACCAGTTCGCCAGTCTTCACCGCCACGCCGTCGACCCAGCCCTGGATGAGCGGAACCGGACGGCCCAATAACTCGCCAAGACGCCTGGCCACCGGCGCGAGAGAATCCTCGGGCTTCACCTCGCCCTCGGTGGGGCGGCCAAGGTGCGAGGTGACCATCAGCGCAGCGCCGGCATCAAGGGCCAGGCGTATCGCCGGCAGCGAGGCGCGGATACGCGTGTCCTCGGTGATGGCGCCGGTATCGTCCTGCGGAACGTTGAGGTCGGCGCGGATGAACACCCGCTTGCCGGCGAGGTCCACCTCGGCCATTTTCAGCACGCGCATGGTCAACCGCCTGTTACTTCGCGTTCACCAGCGCCACGGTCGTATCGAGCATGCGGTTGGAAAAACCCCACTCGTTGTCGTACCAGGAACAGACCTTTACCAGCGTGCCCTCGGCGACCTTGGTCAGCGTCGCGTCGAAGGTGGAGGAGGCCGGATCGTGGTTGAAGTCGCTCGACACCAGCGGTTCGGTGTTGTAGTTGAGAATGCCCTTCAGTTCGCCCTCGGCGGCGGCCTTCATAATGGCGTTCACTTCGTTGACGCTGGTCGCGCGCCTGGCGGTGAAAGTCAGGTCGACGATGGACACGTTGATGGTCGGCACGCGAATGGCGTAGCCATCGAGTTTGCCGTTGAGTTCGGGCAGCACCAGGCCGACCGCGGCGGCGGCACCGGTCTTGGTCGGGATCATATTCATGCTGGCCGAGCGCGCGCGGCGCAAGTCCTCGTGATAGACGTCGGTCAGCACCTGGTCGTTGGTGTAAGCGTGAATCGTCGTCATCAGACCGGCAACCAGGCCGATTTTTTCGTGCAGCGGCTTGACCAGCGGCGCGAGGCAGTTGGTGGTGCAGGACGCGTTGGAAATCACCGTATCGGAGGCCTTCAGCACCTGGTGATTGACGCCGTAGACCACGGTGGCATCGACGTCCTTGCCGCCCGGCGCCGAGATGATGACTTTTTTCGCGCCTGCCGTGATGTGCGCCGAGGCTTTTTCCTTGCTGGTGAAAAACCCGGTGCACTCGAGCACGACATCGACCTTGAGTTCCTTCCACGGCAATTCGGCCGGGTTGCGCTTGGCGCAAACCTGGATGCGGTCGCCGTTGACGATCATCGCATCGCCCTCTACCGCGACGCTGCCGGGGAACTTTCCGTGCGCGGTGTCAAAGCGCGTCAGGTGGGCATTCGTGTTGGCGTCGCCAAGATCGTTGATGGCGACAATCTGGATGTCGTGTTTCTTGCCGCTTTCATAATGCGCTCGAAGGATGTTTCGTCCGATGCGGCCGTAGCCGTTGATGGCGACGCGAATAGTCATTGCAGGCACTCCTTGACAGGTCTTATTTGATGGCGATAGCGCTTTACTATTTGATTACACTTTTCACGGCGCTCACGACCTTCTCCGTCGTGAAACCGAAATACTTGAACAACTCGCCGCCGGGCGCAGACTCGCCAAAACGGTCAAGGCCGACGGCAACGCCGTCCAGCCCGACATATTTGTGCCAGCCCTCAGTGACGCCGGCTTCGACCGAGACGCGCGGCACACCGCGCGGCAGCACGGCATCGCGATAGGCGGCGTCCTGACGGTCGAACAGGCTGGTCGAGGGCATCGAAACCACGCGAACGGCAATGCCCT
>JAYWDM010000090.1:0-7583 GCA_043779885.1 Betaproteobacteria bacterium
TCAGAAGGACGAATTGATCCGCATGCTGTTTGAGAACGCTCGGCTGTTGACGGCACGCGTCGAGGAACTGGAAGCGCGCCTGTCCAAGGACAGCCATAACTCAAGCAAGCCGCCTTCGAGCGATGGGCTGGTGAAGAAGACGCGCTCACTGCGCGTGTCCTCCGGTAAGAAGCCCGGCGGACAGGTCGGGCGCGAGGGCAAGACACTCGAACAGACAAGCGCCGTGAACGCGGTGATCGATCACCCGCTGCCTGAGCACTGCACGGCCTGCGGTACGTCGCTGATGGCGGCTGATGCGCAAGTGAACGAGCGACGGCAGGTGTTTGACATACCGGTGGCGCGTTACCAGGTCACCGAACATCGCACGCTGCAGCTGCGCTGCGCCTGTGGGCAGTGGCATCAAAGCGAATTTCCTGCTGGAGTGACCGAGGCGGTGCAGTATGGCCTGAATGTTCGCGCGCTGGCGGTGCACCTGACCGAAGGCCAATTGCTGCCGCTGGCACGCAGCGCGCAGCTGATCACCCAGTTGTTTGGACTGAAGGTCTCGCCGGCCACGGTGCTCGCGTGGATCGCCCAGGCCAGTGGGCTGCTGAGTGCACAGATTGCACGCATTGCCCAAGGGCTCATCGACACACCGGTGGCGCACGCCGACGAATCGGGTCTGCGCGTGGCTGCCAAGCTGCATTGGCTGCATACGATAGCGAGCGAGGCGCTCACCTGGTATGGGGTGCATGCCAAGCGCGGCATGCAAGCCATCGCGGAGTTTGGCTTCTTGCCGCAGCGAGTAGCAACCTTGGTGCATGACTGCTGGTTGCCGTATTGGAAACTGGGCTGCGAGCATGCCCTGTGCAATGCGCACTTGTTGCGCGAATTGACGTTTCTGCACGAAACCACTCGCCAACGCTGGCCCAAACGCATGATCCGGCTGCTGACCGACGCCAATGAACGCTGTGAAGCGGCGCGACAGGACGAGCGAACGGCGCTCAGCGTCCGGCAGATACGGCGGATTTTTACGCATTACGAGAAAATTTTGGACCAAGCGCAAGCCCGCAATCCGCCGAAGGAGCGGCAGACCAAGCGCCGCGGCCGCGTCAAGCAAACGCTGACGTTCAATCTGCTGCTCCGCCTGCGCGAACATACCGCCGAGGTGCTGCGCTTCGTGACGGATCTGCGTGTACCGTTTACCAACAATCTGGGTGAGCGCGCCATCCGCATGCCGAAAGTGAAGCAGAAAATCTCCGGTTGCTTTCGAACGCTCAAGGGCGCGCAGGACTTCTGCACCATCCGCTCCTATCTCGATACCATGCACAAGCAGGGGCACAATCTGTTCGAGGTGCTGCGCCTGACTTTCATGGGATGCCCTCCTTCGCCTGCCTTAGGCTGAACAGTCACAAATTAATTTTGTCTTCTGGCACGAAATCTGCTCGGTTCTCGTCAGCGCGGCTCGTTCTTTGCGAGCAGCGATATGAAGTTCACCAGGGGGTAACAGATCATGCGTAAAGCTCTTTTCAATCGCATTGCGGATTCGTTTCATCGCCGCAAGGCAGCCTTGTCCGTAGCCGCCATTCTCGCCTGCGCTCCGTTGCAGGCCAACGCGATCGCTTTCTCCTTTGTCGAGTCCGCGGATGGCGGCGGCAATGTGGCCTTCAGCAGCGATTTCAACGACGGTGGCACCGTGGCTAACGCCGTTTTCACGCCGGAATCTGCGGTGCTGGACGTAGTCGGCATCTTCAAATTTGCCAATCAGGGTGGGGCCGGAAACGGGACGCAAGTCTATCTGCTCACTGAAGGCGCTGGCGGCCCGCTTTCCGACGTTCTCGCGGTCACCGTAGTCGTGACGGGCAATAACAGCTACGACCTGCATTTCGATTTTCAGTCCGATCTGCTGGGGCCGATTCCGGTTTCGACCGGCAACTTCCAGGACATTACGGTGGCGGAGATCCCCGGGGGCAACGGCTTCGGTCTTGCGACGTTCAGCGTGGGAATCAACGTTCAGTCCGATGCCGCCGAAGCGCCCGAGCCCGCCTCTCTCGCTCTGCTGGGCCTCGGCTTGGCCGGACTCGGCTTCAGCAGGCGTAAGAAAGCTTAAACCCAGCCGCCCTCACGCAAACCCCGCTGCGCAGACTGTGTAAAAACTCAGCCGCAAGTCGGGCCTAAATTAAACGCTCCGGAATTTTCCGGGGCGTTTTTTTATTGGGTAAATAAGTGCTTGGCGCCGTAAAAAAGCCCGCTTGGTCGCGGGCTTTTCCGGTTGCGGTGAATCAGGCCGCTGCCGATAGTTTGTCGTGCTTGCGCAGGCGGCTGCGCAAGCGCGCGATGGCCTGGCTGTGCAACTGGCACACGCGCGACTCCGTGACGCCAAGCACATCGCCGATTTCGCGCAGATTCAGTTCCTGCTCGTAATACAGACCCATCACTTTCTTCTCGCGGTCCGGCAGTTCCCCGATGGCGGCGACGAGCGTGCGCCGCTGGTCGTCGTCAAGCAGCGATTGCAGCGGATCGGGCCGCTCACTGGGATAATAGTGGTCGATATAGCTTTCGTCGCCGCTGCCCTGCAAATCCTCGCTCGATACCAGCTGGTAGCCGCGCGCGTCCTGCAGCAACTGCTGATAGTCCGCCAACGACATGCTCAGGGCCGTCGCGAGTTCCTGCTCGGTCGGCGCACGGCCATGACGCTGCTCGAGCTTGCTGATCATCACCTCGACCTGGCGCAGGCTTTTGCGCAGCCCGCGCGGCAGCCAGTCGGACTGGCGCAGGCCGTCAAGCATGGCGCCGCGTATGCGCTGCACCGCGTAGGTCTCGAATTGCGCGCCATAGGTGTCCTTGAAGCGTTTCGCCGCATCCAGCAAACCCAGCATGCCCGACTGGATTACGTCGTCGAGTTCCACGCTGGGCGGCAACGAGGCCATCATGTAATGGGCGAGACGCTTGACGAGCGGCGCAAACTTCACGACACAACTCGTGACTTCGGATTCATTGGCTGGGTTGTAGTTCATTTCATGCTCCGGCATTGGCAAAAGTGAAGGGACGCGGGCTGACTAACCGCTGCATCAGGCTGATGAGGCTGTGCGGCTGCGCCCGCTCATGGGGCCAGTCCGCGATCGATGCGGCAATGCGCCGGAAACCGGCCGCCGCGGGCGCCGCAGGGTAGGCCTCGACGACCGGCAGAAATCCGCGCGCTGCTTCGTGCAAACGGCCGTCATTGGGCACGCAGCCCAGGATTTCGAGAGGCGTCGCAAGATAGCCCTGCGCGACGGACTGAAGGTTGTCGATGACGACGCGCGCATTGCGCTCGCACCCGACGCGGTTGAGCAATAAGTAAAAGCGGCGCCCGCGCGGCCCGTCACGCAACCGTTTGATCAGCGCATACGCCGCGGTGATCGCGTGCGCCGCGAGGGATGACACGATGATCGTGTCCTGCACGGCGTGCGTGAACAGCCCCGTCCGGTCCGCCTGCGCGCACGGCGTGTCGACGAGCACGACATCGAAGCGTCCGTCGAGTCCGCCAAAGCCCTTGATCAGCCGCTCCTGGTCCGTCTGGCGCAAACCGGACAAGGCGCGCGCACTGTTCGCCGCGCCGAGCATGGTGATGCCGCGCGGTCCCGGCAGCAGCGCGTCTTCCAGCCTGCAGGCCTCGCGTATCACATGCTGCAGCTCGAAACGCGGCCGCACGCCGAGCAAGCCACCGACGTTCGCGGGGCCGTGGTTCTCATCGATCACGAGCACGCGGCTGCCGCGCGCGGCGAGCGCCACCGCGACGTTGATCACGGCGCTGGTCTTGCCGACTCCGGGGCAGCCGGAGTCGAGCGTCATCATCCGCACGCCCGCGCGCTCGAGCAGGCGGCGCAGGCCTTCCGCCTGATCGCAGTGAAAATCAGCCATACCCGGCTCCGTGCGCCACCGCCGCCATGACCAGCGGCAGTTCATCGGGTTGCAGGCCGTGCGTGTCCGGGTTCCGGCCCGGCTGCAGGGCACGGTCGAGCAGGTATGCGCGATTGGGTAAATGCAGGTCTTCGGGCACGCGCTGGCCGTTGGTCACGTAGTGCACGCCCAGCCCGTAGCGGATCGCGCTGTCGAGCACCGTGGCAAGGCCCGCCGCTTCATCGACCTTCGTCACGATGCTGCCATGGATCCCGCCTTCCGCATACGCCGTGATCACCTCATCGAGCGTCGCCGCGTTCGCGGTCGCGTTCAGCAGCAGCAGGCGCTTTACCGCCGCGCCGCCGCCCATGAGCAGCGCGGTCTGCTCGGCGACGAGCCGGTCGCGCTGACTCATGCCGATCGTGTCGATGAGAACCGTGGTCTTGTCGCGCAACTCCGCGAGCGTCGTCTGCAGATCGCGCGCGTCCTTGATCGCGTACACGGGCACGTTGAGTATCTTGCCGTAAATGCGCAACTGATCATGCGCGGCAATGCGATAACTGTCGGTTGTCAGCAGCGCAAGACTGGCGGCGCCCCGCCGCACCACGCAACGCGCGGCGAGCTTGGCGATCGTCGTCGTCTTGCCGACGCCGGTCGGGCCCACGAGTGCATACACGCCACCCTGTTCGACCAGCGTTTCGGCCGCGCTCAGCGGCAGCCGGCGCGCGATTTCCGCACTGACCGCCTTGTGCGCGGCCGCCGCAGCGGCATCCGGCGCGACCACGGCAATCAGTTCGCGCGCGAGCGCGGGCGAGAACCCGGCGGCAAGCAGGTTCTGCATCATCGCGGAACGCGCGGGCGACTGGTATTTGAGATTCGACCATGCGATCCCGCCGAGTTCGCGCTGCAACAGCGACTTCATGCCGGACAATTCGCGCATCAGTTGGGCTACCATGCCCTCTGTATCGGTGGCGGCGCGCGCGGCCGGCTGCTGTTCACCGGCGAATTCGCCGGCGGCGCGCGCGGGTGCGCGCATGGCGGGTTCGCCGGCGAAATGGCTGGCGGCGAGCGCCGTGATTTCAATGCCGTCCGGGCACGACCGGTTGGCGACGATCAATGCATCGTCGCCCAGCGCTTTCTTCACCTTCTGCAATACTTCGCGCGACGTGCTGCCGACAAATTTCGTGGGGGTCATGCTTTACTCCCGATTACGGACGTGACTTTGATCGAGCGCGCATCCGGCACTTCGGAATGCGCGAGCACTTTGAGCAACGGAATGGCGCGGCGCAAAAAGCGCGACAGGAGAACGCGCAGCGCCGCCGGCGCCAGCAATACCGCGGGCAGGCCGAGTTGTTCCTGGTGGCGCGCCGCCGCCTGCGCGCCGCGCAACAACGTGTTGGCGAGTTCCGGCTCGATGACCGTGTTGTCGGCGCCGCTCGCCTGCAAGGTCTGCAGGAGCAGGCGTTCGAGCGCGGGGTCGAGTGCGACGACCTGCAGATCGGCTTTGCCCGGAAAGATCTGCTGCACGATCGCGCGGCCGAGCGCGACGCGCACCAGCGCGGTGAATTCCCCGGCATCCTGCGTGCGCCCGG
Source organism: Betaproteobacteria bacterium (assembly GCA_043779885.1). GTDB lineage: Bacteria > Pseudomonadota > Gammaproteobacteria > Burkholderiales > SG8-41 > PALSA-1004. The sequence goes on from JAYWDM010000090.1 coordinate 5,454, forward strand.
CGTGGGCCGCCACGACCTCGATGATCGTGCGCATATCGCGAATGTGCACGCCCTCTTCGAGCAGGTTCTGCAGAACGCGCTGCAGTGTCGCCAGCGGCACCAGCTTGGGCACCACGTCCTCGATGAGCTTGGGCGATTCGCGCGTCAGGTGATCGATGAGCTGCTGCAGTTCATGCCGGCCGAGCAGTTCCGCGGCGTGGCTATGAATCAGCTGGCTCAGGTGTGTCGCCACCACCGTGCCGGCGTCGACGACGGTGTAACCCCATTGCTGCGCCTGGTCGCGCAAGGCGGCGTCGATCCATATCGCGGGCAATCCGAAGGCGGGGTCCACGGTTGCCGTTCCCGCCAGTTGCGCCGTCACGCGGCCGGGGTTGATCGCGAGAAACATGCCGGCGTGCGACTCGTGCTCGCCGATGTCGACGCCTTTCAGGGTGATGCGATAGCCGTTCGGCCGCAGTTCGAGATTGTCACGAATGTGGATGGCGGGCGGCAGGAAACCGATTTCCTGCGCGAACTTGCGCCGGATGGCCTTGATGCGCCGCAGGAGCTCGCCGTCCTGGTCCTTGTCGACGAGCGGAATCAGCCGGTAGCCGACCTCGAGTCCCAGCGTATCGACCGGCATCACGTCGCTCCAGCCCACCTCGTGCGTCTCCGTCACGGGTTTACCGGCCGCCGGCGCCTGCGCGACCGCTTGTTGCTCCACGTTGCGCTGATGCACGAGGTACGCGATGCCCACGAATGCCGCCGCCAGCAGCAGGAATGCGATGTGCGGCATGCCGGGCACCATGCCGAGGATGCCGATAATCACGCCCGTCAACGCGAGCGCCTGCGGTTTGGCGAGGAGCTGCGACATCAACTGCTGGCCGGTATTCTGGTCGGTGCTGACGCGGCTGACGACCAGGCCCGCCGCGGTCGATATGAGCAGCGCCGGGATCTGCGCGACCAGCCCGTCGCCGATCGTGAGCAGCGTGTAGACCCTGGCGGCGCTGGCGATATCCATGTCGTGCTGCAGCACGCCGACGACCAGGCCGCCGAAAATATTGATCAACAGGATAATGATGCCGGCCACCGCGTCGCCGCGCACGAATTTGCTCGCGCCGTCCATCGACCCGAAGAAATCCGCCTCCTGCGCGATCACCGCGCGGCGCTTGCGCGCGTCCTCTTCGCCGATCAACCCGGCGTTCAGATCGGCGTCGATCGCCATTTGCTTGCCGGGCATCGCATCCAGGGTGAAGCGCGCGCCGACTTCCGCGATGCGGCCGGCGCCCTTGGTGATCACGACGAAGTTGATCACGACCATGATGACGAACACGACCAGCCCTACCGCGTAATTGTCGCCGACGAGAAAGTGGCCGAACGACTCTATGACCTTGCCCGCCGCGTCGGGCCCGGTGTGCCCCTCGAGCAGAACGACGCGCGTGGAGGCGATATTGAGTGACAGCCGCAGCAGGGTCGTGACCAGCAGCACCGTTGGAAACACCGCGAAGTCGAGCGGCTTCACCGTGTACATGCCGACGAGCAGCACCATGATCGAGAACGCGATGTTGAACGTGAAGAGCATGTCGAGCATGAACGGCGGCAGCGGCAGCACCATCATCGCCAGCAGCATGACGATGAGCAGCGGCCCGGCGAGCCCGCGCAGCATGTCCGCGGACGAGGGGCGCGCGAGGTTCAGGACGCCGATCATGCGCCGGCTCCCTGCGGGTCAAGCTCCGCGGGCACCGCGATCGCGTGCAGCGGCCGCGGCGTTACGCCGCCCTGTTCGCGGAAGCGGCGCAGCTGGTACACGTAGGCGAGCACCTCGGCGACCGCGGTGTAGAGTTTTTCGGGAATTTCTTCCCCGATATCGCTGTGCCGGTAAATCGCGCGCGCGAGCGCCGGCGCTTCGAGCACCGGCACCCGGTGCGTCTCGCCGATCGCGCGGATTCGCGCGGCCACCAGGTCGGCGCCTTTGGCGACGACGCGCGGCGCGCCCGACCCGTGGTCCTCGTAGCTCAACGCAACCGCGTAGTGCGTCGGGTTGGTGATGATGACGCTGGCCGTGGGCACCGCGGCCATCATGCGCCGGCGCGCCATCGCGCGCTGCTGGTTGCGCAGTGCCGATTTGACCTGCGGATCGCCTTCGCTTTC
>JAYWDM010000091.1:0-2586 GCA_043779885.1 Betaproteobacteria bacterium
GAACAGCAAGGAAATTGCGCGGGTGCAGGAGCGGTGGCAGCGCGCCGGGCCGGCGGGCGCCGCAATGAATTCCTGAGTCAGGTCTGAAGCCGCATCAAACAATTTCTGCCAGCCTCCGTCTCTGCACTAATCGCTATGTTTCGTCCGTTGCTGGTCACAGCCAATTCGATCGTTACGTCCGGCGCAGGCAGTTGCCCGCCCGCTTTTTCCGGCCATTCGACGAGGCATACGGCGTCCCCGTTGAAGTATTCACGCAAGCCTGCGTCGACCCATTCGCCAGGATACTTGAGTCGATAAAAATCAAAGTGATACAAGTATAAACTAGAAATGGTATAAGGTTCAACCAGTGTGTAGGTCGGGCTTTTGACCCGTTCCGTGACGCCGAGGGCGCCTAATACGCCGCGCGCAAACGTGGTTTTCCCGGCCCCGAGGTCGCCGCGCAGATAAATCACCATGCCGCGGCGCAGGCCGGGCGCAAGCGCGGCGCCGAGCGCGAGGGTGTCATCCGCGCTGGCAAGAGCGCGTGTCATTTGCGCCAACGGCTGATTATGATGGGAAGTCATGCAGACTGAACGACCCGCGCAGCCGCATATCGATCTCGCGCAACTCGCGCGCCGGATCCGCGAGTGGGGCAGCGAACTCGGATTTCAGCGCGTCGGCATCGCTGACGCGGACTTGAGCCACGCCGAACCGCGTCTGCTCGAGTGGTTGCGCGCGGGTTTCCATGGCGAAATGGATTATATGGCAAAGCACGGCGTCAAACGCACGCGGCCGGCCGAACTCGTGCCCGGCACGTTGCGCGTGATCGCCGCGCGCATGGATTATTCGCCGCCTGCAGTTGCGGGGAGTTGGGAAGTCATCCATGCGCCGGGCAAAGCGTTCGTGTCGCGCTACGCGCTCGGCCGCGACTATCACAAGGTATTGCGCCGGCGATTGCAGCGGCTGGCGGAGCGGGTCGAATCCGCGGCCGGGCCCTGCGCACATCGCGTGTTTACGGACAGCGCGCCGGTGATGGAAGTGGAACTCGCCGAAAAGGCCGGTCTCGGCTGGCGCGGCAAGCATACGCTGCTCCTGACGCGTGAGGCGGGTTCGTTCTTTTTTCTCGGCGAAATTTACACGGATCTGCCGCTGCCGGTCGACAGCGCGACGGGCAATCATTGCGGCACCTGCGAAAAATGCATCGATATCTGCCCGACGCGCGCGATCGTCGCGCCGTACCGTCTCGACGCGCGCCGTTGTATTTCGTACCTGACCATCGAGCATCAAGGCAGCATTCCCGTCGAGTTCAGGGCCCTCATCGGCAACCGCGTGTACGGCTGCGACGATTGCCAGCTCGTGTGCCCGTGGAACAAGTTCGCGCAGACCAGCGCCGAGCCTGACTTCGCGGTTCGCAACGGCCTCGATGACGTTATGCTCGTCGAGCTTTTTGCATGGAACGAGGCGGAATTCCACGCGCGCCTGCTCGGCAGCGCGATTCATCGCATAGGCTATGCGCGGTGGTTGCGCAACCTCGCGGTCGGTATGGGGAACGTGCCGCGGTCGGCGCCGTGCGCCGCGCAGATTGTTGCCGCTTTGCGTTCACGCGGCGACGATGCGTCCGCGCTGGTGCGCGAACACGTGGCGTGGGCATTGCAGCAGCACGCGCAGCCGTAATGATGTACGCTTTAATTTTACGGAGGCAGGCATGGGTTCGTTGACAGGCAAGGTTGCTTTGGTCACCGGTGCATCGCGCGGGATCGGCCGCGCTATTGCGCTCACCCTGGCCAAGGCCGGGTCCGCGGTCTATCTGGCGGCCGATGGCACGCGCGAGGAATTGTCCGCGGTCGCCGCCGAATGTCGTTCGCACAATGCGTTCTGCCGCGCCGAATTCGGCCTGTTCGATCTGGCGGACGCGTTGGACGTACAGCGCATGGTCGATGCGGTGATTGCAACCCACGGCCGCGTCGACGTTCTCGTCAACAACGCGGGCATTCGCATCCGCCATCCGTTCGGTGAATATTCGGCGGCGGATTTCAACCAGTTGGTTGCCGTCAACGTGCGCGCTCCGTTTTTGGCGAGCCAGGCCGTGGTGCCGTCCATGCGCGCCAACGGCGGCGGCAGAATCATCACCATCGCGAGCCAGAATGGCATCGTGGCAGCGGCCAATTCGGCACTCTACGGGCTGTCGAAGGCGGCGCTGATTTACCTGACAAAAGCGATGGCGCTGGAACTCGCCAGGGACAAAATCATGGTAAATGCCGTCAGCCCGGGGCCGATCGAAACCGAATTTACGCGCGGGCGCATGGAGCGCGAGCCCGGTCACCGCGAAGCGCGCGCGGCGCGCATACCGCTCGGCCGCTGGGGCAAGCCGGAAGAAGTCGCCGAGGCCGTTCTGTTTCTGGCCTCGACCGACGCGACGTTCGTGCACGGCAGCAACCTCGTCATCGACGGCGGCTACATCGTGCATTAGCGGTTTGTTGAAAAACACATCATGCTGTCATTGCGGTGGGCCGTCAGCCGCGAGCGTAGCGTGGCGGTCAGCGCGGCAATCTCGTATTTTGCGCAATCAACGAGTGACGAGATTGCTTCGTCGTTTTTGGCTCCTCG
>JAYWDM010000092.1:0-7575 GCA_043779885.1 Betaproteobacteria bacterium
CCGGTGTGCCAGTCATTGCAGTGCAGAATCTGTGGCGCCCAGTCAAGACCGGGCAGGCCCTGCGCGATTAGTGCGGCGATTTTCGACAGGAGGCCGAAGCGCAGATGATTGTCCGGCCACTCCTGCCCCGCGGCGTCGAGATACGGATCGCCGCCGCGCGCAAAAAGTGCCAGGCAGTCCAGCGCAAACACGGGCACGCCCTGTGGCGTCGTCCCGGCGAGCAGCAGCGCAGGCGGGAATTCACCGCCCGGTTGCGCCACCTCGGCGACGACGTGCACGGCGCCCAGCGCCTTGCGCACGGCCGGATAGGCCGGCACCAGCACGCGCGCATCGACGCCGGCCGTGCGCAGCGCCGCCGGCAGCGATGCGGCGACATCGCCCAGCCCGCCGGTTTTCACCCACGGCGCAAGCTCCGCGACCGCGAACAGCACGCGCGGGGAATCCGCGCGATTCCCCGGACTGACGTTTGCTGGAGATGGCGGCATTGCGCGCCGTCACTGCCAGATCATCATGCCCATCTCGAAGCGATGGGTGAGCAGCTCGTGATAGGGATAGACGCGGATAGAGTATTCGATCTTGCCGCACAGCTCGGGCGTGAAGTCGAGCGCGTAAAGATGCTCGCGGCCGCCGGCGATCTGTCCCTCGTCCTTCAGCTCGTAGGTTTGCGGCTTCTGCGGCGCGCTCCCTTCTCCCGGCCGGCCGAACAGCATTTCCACCACGATGTCCGCGGGCGTGACGCCGTCGAGGTTGACGGCGACTTCGATGCGCAGCTTTTTGCCAAACGCAATGCGGCGCAGCGGCTGGTCGATGCGGCGCAGGGCGACGTGGTGCCAGGAGGCGCGCACTTTCGCCTTCCAGCCCGCGACTGCGCGCGCGCCGCTGAAATCGGACTGCGCATAACGCCGCCACTGCCGCGCCGCCCGCTGATAAGACTTCGCGAGGTATTCGTGCACCATCCGCGTCGAATTGAAGCGTGGCAGGATCGAGGCCATCGAGTGTTTGGCCATGCTGACCCATCCCGGCGAGTAACCGGCCGGACCGATGTTGTAATAAAGCGGCAGCACGTGGTCCTGCAGCAGTTCATACAACGTGCGCACCTCTTCGCGGTCGCGCTGCGCGTCGCCGAGCGTGGCTGATGCCGGCTTGATGGCCCAGCCATTGGTGCCGTCGTAGCCTTCGTCCCACCAGCCGTCGAGCACCGACAGGTTGATGACGCCGTTCATGGCGGCCTTCATGCCGGAGGTACCGCAGGCCTCAAGCGGAAAAGTCGGGTTATTGAGCCAGACATCGACGCCCGACACGAGCCGGCGCGCAAGCTGCAGATCGTAGCCTTCGATCAGCAGCACCTGCCCTTCGAACTCGCGCATGCGCGAGACTTCGGCGACGCGGCGCAGAAACTCCTGCCCCGGGTGGTCGGCCGGATGCGCTTTGCCGGCAAACAGGAAAAGCACCGTCCGTTTCGGCTCGGCAATGATTTCGCGCAGCCACGTTAGATCGTCGAACAGGAGTGTCGCACGCTTGTAGGTCGCGAAGCGGCGCGCAAAGCCGATGGTCAGCACATTGGGATTGGTCGGGTCGGCGAGCCGCAACGTGCGATCAAGGTGCGCCTCCGAACCCTGGTTGCGCAAATGCTGTTGCATGATGCGGTAACGGATCAGTTCCAGCATCTGCGCCTTGAGCGACTGGTGCACGCTCCAGAACAGGTGGTCGGGAATCGCGCGGATCGCATCCTGGCACTTCGCGTCCGCGAGGCGCTGGTCCCAGCCGGGGCCGAGCTGGCGCTCGAAGAGCTCATGCCATTCATCAGACAGGAAAGTCGGCAAGTGCACGCCGTTGGTGACATAGGTCAGCGGGTTGTCCGCGGGTTCGATCTGCGGCCACAGCGGGGCGCAGATGCGCGACGACACGCCGCCGTGGATGCGCGACACGCCGTTCTGAAAGCGCGAACCGCGTATCGCCAGCGCCGTCATGTTGAATTCGCCGCCACCCGGGTCGCGTCCGAGCGCGATCAGTTCGGCGCAATCGATGCCGAGCTCGTGGCACCAGCCATCGAAATAGCGCCGGATCACGTCCTCGCTGAAATGGTCGTGCCCCGCGGGTACCGGCGTGTGCGTCGTGAACACGGTGCTCGCGGCAACGGCTTCCAGCGCCGTCGCGAAATCAAGGCCCTGCCCGGTAAGCTGGCGCATGCGCTCGAGCACCAGAAAGGCGGCGTGCCCTTCGTTGATGTGCCATACAGTGGGCGTCAGGCGCATTTCATGCAGCGCGCGCGCGCCGCCCACGCCGAGCACGATCTCCTGCTCCAGGCGCGTGCCGCGGTCGCCGCCATAGAGCTGGTGCGCGATATTGCGGTCGGCAACCGAGTTTTGCTCGACGTCGGTATCGAGCAGGAACAGGCGCACCTTGCCGACCTGCACGCGCCATACCTTCGCCACGACATCGCGGCTGGGCAGGCTGACGGTGACGCTAAGCTCCGTCCCGTCGTCGCGCATGACCGGAACGATCGGCAGGTCGTCGAAGTCGGTGTCCGTGTACTGCGCGTGCTGGCGGCCTTCGTTGTCGATGGTCTGGGTAAAATAACCCTGGCGGTAGAGCAGCCCGACGCCGACGAACGGCAGCGCCAGGTCGCTCGCCGCCTTGCAGTGATCGCCGGCGAGGATGCCCAGCCCGCCGGAGTAAATTGGCAGGCTCTCGTGAAAGCCGAATTCGGCGCAAAAGTAGGCGATCAGGTCGTCGTCAGCCAGGCGGCTGGCCGGCGCGCCCGCCGGGGTTGCGTCGCGATAGGAATCAAAGGCGGACAGCACCCGGTTGTAGCTCGTCAGGAATACCGGATCGGCGGCGGCGGCGACCAGGCGGTGCTGGCTGACGCGTTTCAGGAACGCCTTGGGGCTGTGACCGACGGCATGCCAGAGTTCGGGATGCAGCCGGGAAAACAACGTGCGTGTCGGCCGGTCCCAGCTGTACCACAGGTTGTTGGCGAGCTCTTCGAGCCGGATCAGCCGCTGCGGCAGGTGGGGATTTACTTCAAGTTGATAAGTCGTGCCGGGCATGTTGGCTGCGGGCAATGAGCCCGGGAGTTTCAGGGCCGACTATTGTGCGTCATTTTTGCGGTCATCGCACAATCGCCGCCGCGGCGCGGCCTCAGGCGCCGGGCGTGGCCAGAACCTCAACGGTGACGGTGAGCGTGCGGCGCTCCGGCGTCAGCGGCCAGCTCAGCATGACGGTCGCCGCCTGCATGATTTTCTCAAACCCGGCTTCGGATTGCGACACCGTGAAATGCGGCTGCGCGCGCAGCGTCGCCGGTAGGCTCGCAGCCAGCACCAGCGCGCCGCCCAGTTCGCTGTCGTCAAGCGTGATCGTCGTCAGCGCGTCCTGCGCGAGTTGCTGGCCGAAACCGCACGGGATTGCGCCGTCCTCGAGAATGTAGCGGCCGCCGAAGCCGTCGCAGGCCGGCAGGCTCAGGTTAAGTTCAGTCGCGAACGTGCCGCCGGCAAGCCCTGCGAAGGAATAGGTGACGGTGAGCCGGGCGCCCGTCAGCCGATAGTGTTTGCGCACCGTGCCGCCGGCAATGCTGGCGCGAAAAGCGATTTCCGGCCCGTTTTCATCCGCAGCCTCGAACGCATAATCACGGATACCGTGCAGCTTGCCGTCCGTCGCGGTATAGCAGTCGGCAAACAGCACCCGCGGCAGCGCATCGGGAACAACGTCTTCGAACGTGACGGCGTGACGGAAGTCCACGCGGTCGTGCGGCGATGCGATGCCGCCGCCGTCCGGGGCGTGGCTCGCGCCGTGTCCGATCCGGTCGTGATAGTTCTCGTGGCTGCGGCGCAGCGTATCGCCGAAGTTGTGCGCAAGCGGGTAACTGTCGAACTCGTGAAGCGCCGCCAGCCCGTCGTCGCGCGTGACCGCCTGCAGTTCGGCGTTGCGCAGGAACCATTCGTCGGCGCCGTCGCAATCGAGGTCGACCCGCTCGCATGCCGCGCGCGGCATGACGGCATCGAGCGCGGCTTCGAGTTCGACCACGTTGCGGTATACCGCACGGCGCAGATGCGGCAGATAGAGTCCGCCGAACAGGCCATGCCAATAAGCGTCGTTCGCCTGCGCGCGATACAGGTTGGCCGTCATGCCGGCGGTGCGGCGCGCGGCCGGCGCGCGGGCGAGCCGTGCCGACAGGGCGAGCACGCGTTTGTGCATCCAGTTGGACTCGGGATAGCGCGTCAGGAAATTGCGCCAGATGCCGCCGCGCAGGAACGCCTTGGTGTCGTCGAAGCGATGCGCATCCTTGTGCTCGCGCACCAGCGCCGCATAGGTCTGCGCCGCCTGCGCGGGCAGGGTCCACTCATTCATCTCGATATAGGACGTTGTCGGCAGATAAACGATGCCGCGGCTGCGCGCGCCGGCGTGGAACTCGCGGTACGTCGCCGTGCGTATCCGCGGCGACGCGAGCACGGCAGTGATGAACTGTTCGAGCCAGCGTTTCGCGTAGACCCATTCCCAGGTTTCGGGCCAGATGCCGAATTTCTCGATGTCGTCGAAGTAGACGGCGGCCGCGTGGCCTTCAGCGGCCAGCTGTTCGAGATAAACGACCGCTTCGGGAGCGGGTGAAAACGGCAGGCGATAGCGCAGTTGTTCGGAAATCGGAAACACGTCTAGCGTGCTGCCGTCTTCCTCGGTCGTGAAATAACCGCCGAGCTCGGACGCGCGCTTGCCCGCGCACAGGAAGTGGTAATCGTCGACCGTCACGTAACGCACGCCGCTTTGCGCCAGCGCCGGCACTACGCTCGACTCCCACACGCGCTCGGTAAGCCAGCCGCCCTGCGGGCGCGATCCGAAATGGCGTTCAAGCTGTTCCGCCATGGCGGCGAGCTGGCCGACGCGATCGCGCTGCGCAATCGCGGCGAGCACCGGCTCGGACCAGCCGGAACCGAACAACTCGACCTGGCCGCGGGCGACCATCTGCTTCAGGAGTTCCATATCGGCGGGATAGCGCTCGAGCAGGTAATCGAGCAGCCAGCCGGAAAAGTGCACGCTGAAGCGGAAGTCGGGAAAGCGGTGCAGCGTTTCGAGGAACGGCCGATAACAGCGCAGGTGCGCCTCTTCCAGTACGCCTGGAAAGTTGCCTACCGGCTGGTGGGCATGCACGCCGAACAGCAACGTAACCGGCCGCGTCATGTCGCCCGGCGCATCGCGCCGCCGCCTTCGGGTTGGCCGCCGCCGTGGCTCACCGGTGCGGCGAGATTCGCCGGCGGCGCGACCTTCAGGCACTGGTACAGATTCGACAGGTTCAGGCGAAACAGGCGGTCGAAGCTCGCGACGGCCGCCGCCGGATTGATGTCGCCGAACCACCAGAACCAGTCGGAACTTTCGCAGACCGCAAGCTGCGCGGTGGCCGCGCGTTCTTCGTCCGTGGAGAGCCGGCCGCTGCCGGCGACGAGATCGTAGGTCTGCTTGGCGGCGCACAGGAGGTCCCACGCGCGATTCTTGTCGGCATGCCCGATCCAGGTCGAAAATGTACCGAACACCCAGCTCCCGGCAACCACGCCCGGCAGCGTGCCCGCGGCCTGCGGGTGGCGCGCGAGGAAGTCGGCGCACGTCGTGGTGCTGATGTCGGGATCGGCATCGAGCAGCGTGTAGAGATCCTCGAAAAAGTAATAGCCGTTGTACGGGTAGTGCTCCCAAGCGTTTTCGCCGTCGAGTATGACCGTCACCACCGCGGTTTCGCCGGCGGGAACCTGGCGGCGTATGGCATGCAGCCGTGCAATGAAATCGGCCGCCGCGTCCTTGCCGTGCCAATGCCGGTATTCGAAGCCGATCAGATCGGAGAGTTTCTCGTCGCGGAAAAACATCGTAAGGCCCGGGGCGCCCGCGACGTTATACGGCCGATAAAGGTATTGCTCGCGCGGCGGCAGGACAGGCGCTGCCTGCCGCAGGCTGGCAGCGAGCACGCTTTCGCTCGCGGCGGTCCAGCGACAAGCGGCGCCGGCAAGCAGCTTGAGGAACGCATTGGAGACGGCGCCTTCCGCCGGCCACACGCCGGTCGGGGCTGCGTCGAAGCGCGCGGCGTGGCTCGCCGTGGCGGATTCGATCTGCGCAGTGGTGCGCGCGCGGCCGCCCGGATAGCACGCGGCGACGGGCAGCGGCGCGTTGGGCTCGGCTTCGCGCGCGGCGCCGAAATCGATCAGCAAAGGCGCGAGCGGATGGGTGTGCGGTGTCGTCGAGAGTTCGATGCGTCCGCTCGCCGCGAGCGCGCGGTAGCGCGGGATAATGTCATGCACCGCGTCCGCAATGAGCGCGATCAGGCGCATGCGGTCGGCGTGGCTGTAGCCTTCGCCCTTGGCCATCAATTCGGCGACCAGGGCGCCGCGCCGGCGCAGGGTCTCCCCGCTCCAGGCGAGGTGGTACCAGGTAATCAGGTCGGCGAGAAACGCGCCGGACAGATAAGCCTGCGCCGCCTCATCGCCGCCTTCGATAACGCGGAACAACTCGCGCAGCCGCTTGTAGCGCGGATACGGCTCGATCATGCTGACATGGTTGCTGCGAAAACAGCTGTCCAGCACCAGCTTGCGATCGGCCGCGCCCAACTGCTCCAAATCCGGCGTGGCGAGCAGCCGCAAGAGCGGATCGCGCCAGACGCCTGTTGCGAACTGCCCGGCGTAGTCCTCAAGCTGATCGAGCAGCACCGGCACAAAGTTCACCACCGCGCGCACCCGCGGATGGCGCTCAAGGTGCGCGGCCATGTCCGAGTAATCCTTGAGCGCGTGCAGATATACCCACGGCAGCGTGAACTCCCCGCGCGCATGGTCGCGGTAGTCCGGCTGATGCATGTGCCACAGCAGTATGAGTTCGAGGGCGCCGCTGTTCACTGCGTTACCGCGCGTAGTCTGGGTTGCTGATGAGTCCGGACCGGCCGCTGGCGGTCATGCCTATTCAGTTGCGGCGCGATCCTGGCGTGTTCCATGCTGACTTCCCGATATGCATCGATCATGCCCACATCGGGCGAGTAAGGTATCGCGCCCGCGGTGATCCCGGCGCAACTGTCGGCAAAGCTTATCACGTGCCCAGCGGGACCGACCCGGATCACGGCGACTACGCTGGTGCCGGCGAGCACCGGCGCGTATTCCGCCGAACCCGGGTATTCACGTGCTATTCAAGCCTGCCTGGCGCGCAGGCGCAACGCGACATCGCCGGAAATCGCGCGCGGGCACGACGGCGGAATATTTTACTGCAGTGCGTCAGTGGCGCGGGCCTTGACCAGAGCTTCGGCCTGCAACCAGTCGTCGAGTTCATTACCCGGCGCAAACCTCCGCTGTTCCGCGATGAAATAAGCGGTTTGCGCAATGATCTGCTGACGTTCCGGCAGCGCATTTCCCGGCGCGTTTTGCCGGGGCGCATCGCTGCGCGCGCCGGCGGTTGTTTTCCTGCTCGGCATCGCTGGTGTTACCAGGGGCATTTTCGAGCCTGATTTGCCCCGTCCCGTAGCTTGGTCGTTCGCGCGGCTGGCCATTTTCTGACTCCTCAATTAATTGGCGGCGAGGTTTATTACCTTTTCTTGTTGATAAGCATTGAGCGCCATGG